>NZ_JBHLZP010000045.1:0-27977 GCF_042429965.1 Actinoallomurus acaciae | reverse complement strand
CATCAACGGCCTGCCGGGCCTGGCCTACCATCACGCCGATCCGGACGGCACGATCCGGGTGGGCGCGCTGTGCCGGCACGCCGACCTGGAACGGTCGGCGTTGCTGCCGGGCCGGCAGCCGACGATGGCGGCCGCCGCCCGTCTCGTCGCCGACCCCATCGTCCGCAACCGCGGCACACTGGTGGGCTCGCTGTGCCACGCGGACCCCCAGGGCGACTGGGCCGCCGTCGTGACGGCGCTCGGCGGGCACGTCGTCGCGCAGGGACCGGACGGGCGCCGCGAGATCACGGTCGGGCGGTTCGTCACCGGCCCCTTCGAGAACGCGCTCGCCTACGACGAGATCGCCGTCGAGGCCGTCATCCCCGCGCCCGAGGGCACGCCCGGCGGCGGATACCTGAAGCTGGAGCGGCGCGTCGGCGACTTCGCCACCGCCGGGGTCGCGGTCGCCGTGGAGACCTCGGCCGGTCTGGTCACGCGTGCCGGGATCGCGCTCACCGGCGTGGGCGGGTCGACCATCGACGCCGCGGAGGCCGCCGGGTCCCTGGTGGGCCGGCCGCTGGACGCCGAGTCCATCGGCGAGGCCGCCGAACTCGCCGCGCAGGCGGCGCAGCCGAAGTCCGACCATCGCGGCAGCGCGTCCTACAAGCGGCACCTGGTGCGCACCTTCGTCGAGCGCATCCTCACCCGTGTCGATGACACGACGGAAAGGGCGGCCTGAGATGACACTGTTCGAGGAGATCTCCGCCGAGCCGTCCGAACCGGTGCCGGTCCGGCGCATCACCGTGACCGTCAACGGCACGCGGCGCACGGCCGACGTCGAACCGCGGCTGCTGCTGGTCCACCTGCTGCGACAGGGGCTGCGGCTCACCGGGACGCACACCGGCTGCGACACCACGAACTGCGGCGCCTGCACGGTGCTGGTCGACGGCAAGGCCGTCAAGAGCTGCACGATGCTGGCCGTCCAGGCCGACGGGCACGAGGTCACCACCGTGGAGGGGCTGGGCGGCCCGAGCGAGCTGCATCCGCTGCAGGAGAGCTTCAAAGACGAACACGGTCTGCAGTGCGGGTTCTGCACCCCGGGCATGATGCTGGCCGCCAAGGCGCTGCTCGACGAGGCGCCCGATCCCACCGAAGACGAGGTCCGCTGGGCGCTCTCGGGCAACCTGTGCCGCTGCACGGGCTACCAGAACATCGTGAAGTCGGTGCTCGGGGCCGCGCGGAAGCTGCGGGGCGAGTCCGCGGCGGAGGGGAGCTGAGGTCGTGACACAGGGACTGGACGAGATCAAGATCGGCGGGCTCGGTGCACGCCGTCGCCGGGTCGAGGACAACCGGTTCGTCCGCGGGCGCGGCAACTACATCGACGACATCGTGCTCCCCGGCATGCTGCACGTGGAGATCCTGCGCAGTCCGCTGGCGCACGCCCGGATCAGGTCCATCGACACCAGCAAGGCCTGGGACATCCCCGGCGTACGGCTCGTGCTCACCGGCGAGATGATGGCGACCCGCAACCTCGCCTGGATGCCGACCCTGTCGTATGACACGCAGGCCGTGCTGGCCACCGACAAGGTGCGGTTCCAGGGTCAGGAGGTCGCCTGCGTCATCGCCGACGACCCCTACATCGCCAAGGACGCCTGCGAGGCGATCGTGGTGGACTACGAGCCGCTGCCGGTGATCGTGAACCCCACGCAGGCGGTGGTCGAGGGCGCCCCCCTGATCCGGGACGACAAGGAGAACCAGCCGGACAACGTCATCTACGACTGGGAGGTCGGGGACAAGGCCGGCACCGACCGGGCCTTCGAGCGGGCCGACGTGGTGTCGAAGATCGAGCTGCACTATCCGCGGTCGCATCCGTCGCCGCTGGAGTGCTGCGGGTCCATCGCCGACTTCGACCGGGCCACGTCCAAGCTGACCGTCTACATGACCACGCAGGCGCCGCACATCGTCCGTGCCGCGGTCGCGCTGATCGCCGAGCTTCCCGAGCACATGATCCGCATCATCTCTCCCGACCTCGGTGGCGGCTTCGGCAACAAGGTGCCGGTCTATCCCGGCTACGTCATGGCGATCCTCGCCTCCATCCTCACCGAGCGGCCGGTCAAGTGGGTCGAGGACCGCAGCGGGAACCTGATCTCCACCGGGTTCGGCCGCGACGTGTACCTCCAGGGGGAGATGGCGCTGCGCCGGGACGGCAAGATCCTCGGCGTCCGCATGCACACCGACGCCGACCACGGTGCGTTCTTCGGCGACGCGCAGCCCAGCAAGTTCAAGATCGGGCTGATGCACTCGGCGTTCGCCTGCTACGACATCCCGGCCGCCCATCTGACCGCGCGGGGCGTGTACACCAACAAGGCGCCGGGCGGGGTCGCCTACCGCTGCTCGTTCCGGGTCACCGAGGCGATGTTCTTCCAGGAGCGCATGGTCCAGGCCGCCGCCGACGACCTGGGCATCGACCAGGCGGAGTTCCGGCGCGTCAACTTCGTCCGGGACGACGACTTCCCGCACCGCACCGCGTTCGGCTTCCTCACCGACTCCGGCCAGTACGGCAAGTGCCTCGACGTCGGCCTGGAGGCCGTCGGGTACCAGGAGTTCCTGAAGGAGAAGGAGGAGGCCCGCAAACGCGGCCGGCTGCTCGGCATCGGCATCTCCACGATGACCGAGCCGCTCGGCGCCGGGAACAGCCGCGAGTTCGACATCCTCGGCATCAAGATGTTCGACTCCGCCGAGCTGCGCGTGCACATGACCGGCAAGGCGATCCTGCGGACCGGCGCGCGGACGCAGGGCCAGGGACACGAGACGACCTGGGCGCAGATCGTCGCCCACGAACTCGGCCTGCCCGCCGAGGACATCGTGGTCGAGGAGGGCGACACCGACACCGCGCCGTTCGGCATGGGCACCTACGCCTCGCGCAGCACCCCCGTCGCGGGGGCGGCCGTGTCGATGGTGGCCCGCAAGATCCGGGCCAAGGCGCGCAAGCTCGCCGCTCACCTGCTCGAGGTCTCCGAAGAGGACGTCGAATGGGAGCTCGGCCGCTTCTACGTCCGCAGCGCCCCGGACCGCGGCGTGACCATCCAGGAGTGCGCGATGGCCGCGTACAGCAACATGCCCGACGGCATGGAGCCCGGTCTGGAGGGCAACGCCTACTACGACCCGCCCAACCTCACCTGGCCGTTCGCCTGCTACATCGTCACCGTCGAGGTCGACCCGCAGACCGGCGTGTGGGACGTGCTGAACACCGTCGCCGTGGACGACTGCGGCGTGCGCATCAATCCCATGGTCGTCGAGGGCCAGATCATGGGCGGGCTCACCGAGGCGTACGCGATGGCCAGCATGCAGTTCATCACCTTCGACGCCGAGGGCAACTGCGTCGGCTCGAACTTCATGGACTACCTGCTGCCGACCGCGTGGGAGACGCCGGGGTACGAGCTGCACGAGGTCGTGACCCCGTGCCCGCACCACCCGATCGGGGCCAAGGGGATCGGCGAGTGCGCGACCGTGGGAGGGCCGGCCGCGTTCGTCAACGCCGTCATGGACGCGATCAAGGACACCGGCGTGCGGAACGTCGACATGCCGCTGCTGCCCGACCGGGTGTACGAGGCGATCACACAACGGCACGACGTGTCCGGTGCGCCCCCGATCAAGGTGGACGAATGACGAACGGCCGCGCCATCGACCGGTGGGACGTCATCGACCGGGCCCGTGAGCTGGCACGGGACGGCCAGGAGTTCGCGCTGGCCACGGTCGTGTGGCGGCAGGGCCCGTCGTCCGGGCAGCAGGGGGCGCGCGCGATCATCACGGTCGAGGGCGACCTGCACGGCTGGATCGGCGGCGCCTGCGCCGAACCGGTCGTCATCCGGGAGGCGCGCGAGGTGATCCGGTCGGGGGAATCGCGGCTGTTGCTGCTCGGCGCGGCGGAGCGGTTCGGCGCGGCCGTCCCGGACGGTATGGCCGTCATCCCGATCTCCTGTCAGAGCGAGGGGGCGCTCGAGGTGTACATCGAGCCGGTGGTCCCGGCACCGCACCTGGTCATCGCCGGCCGCTCACCGATGGCGCACACGCTCGCCGAACTCGCCACCGCGCTCGGCTGGCGGACCGAGCTGCGCGACGGGCCGGAGTTCTCCTCCACGGACCTCGATGCCCGCTCGGTCGTCATCATCGCGACGCAGGGCCACGGTGACGAGGAGGCCGTCGAGCACGCGGTGGCGGCCGACCCCGCCTTCGTCGGGCTGGTGGCGTCCAAGCGCCGTGGCGAGGCGATCCGCGGCTACCTCGCCGACCGGGGCGTGCCGCAGGACCGGCTCGACCGCGTACGGGCGCCGGTGGGCCTGGACCTCGGGCACACGTCGCACCGCGAGATCGCGGTCGCGATCCTGGCCGAGCTCGTACGGCTGCGCGCGGCGGGGGAGCTGCCACCCGGCCGGCCGGGCACGCCGGTGGCCGAGCCCGCCCAGGCGACCGACCCGGTGTGCGGGATGACCGTGACCGCCGGCGCCTCCGCCCATCCGGTCGAGCACGACGGCGCCACCTTCCACTTCTGCTGCGTCGGCTGCCGCGACGCCTTCGTCCGGGACCCGGGCGCCTACATCGGCGCCGGCCACGCCCACCAGGAGGTCTGAATGCTCATCGAGAGCGACTTCGAGGTCAGTGAGCCGCCGGACAAGGTGTGGCGCTTCTTCGACGACATCCCGCAGGTCGCCGCCTGCCTGCCCGGCGCCGAGCTGACCGACGACCTCGGCGACGACAAGTACCAGGGCCGGGTCTCGATCCGGATGGGACCGGTCCGGCTGCAGTTCACCGGCACGGCCGAGATCAAGGAACGCGACGACGCCGCGAAGCGGATCGTGGTCGACGCGGCCGGCGCCGACGAGAAGGGCCGTGGCCAGGCGGCGATGTCGGTGACCGCGAAGGTGGTGGCCACCCGGCAGGGAAGCACGGTGCGGGTGGCCCAGGACCTCCAGCTGTCCGGCGCGGCGGCGCAGTACGGGCGCGGCATGATCTCCGACGTCACGTCGGTGCTGATGCGCGACTTCGCGACGAACATGCAGAACCGCATCTCCGCGGCGGACCAGGGTCTGTCGCCGGACCAGGTCGCGACCGGCGCCCCGGCCAGCGGCTTCACGATCGCGCTGCGTGCGATGCGGATGGCGCTGGCCCGCGTGGCGCGCCGATTCTTCCTGCCCTACCAACCCGGCCGGACGTGAGGAGACCCGCACATGGTCTTGTGGTGGATCGGCAACGCGGTGCTGTTGCTGGTGGTGGTGCCCGTACTCGTCGCGCTCCTCAACCGGGTGCTCGCGGCGCTGGAACGCATCCGCGGGGCCGCCGACGACATCCTGGCCGGCGGCGTCGCGCTGGCCGGTGAGCTGGACGGCGTGCCCGAAGGGCTCGCCACGACCGAACGCACCATCCATGACGTCGCCGTCGGCGCGACCCGGTACGCCGGGTCGGTCGGCAGGCTGCTGAGCTGAGGGGAGCGTCCACCATGCCCGCCGTCGCCTGGGTGACCCTGATCATCACCGCGTTGATCGTCGCCGCCGCCGCGCTCGGACTCATCCGCGTGATCTTCCATCTCAGGGCCGTGCGGCGAACGCTCGGCGACGTCATCGGCGGCGTCGCCGTCGTGGCGCAGCGGACCAGCACGGTCCCCGAGGTCCTGCCGGCCGTGAACGCCGAGCTCAAGCCGGTCCGCGACTTCTGCGAATCCGTATGAGGGGGAGCGCGATGCCCACGATCACCGCCGCGGCGAGCGGCTCGACCACCGGCTGGGCGATCGGCTACACGATCACGATCGTCGTCGTGCTCGTGGTCGTCGCCCTGGTCGTGCCGATCCTGCTGCTGGCCCGCGCGATCGGCGGGCAGGCGAAGGCGATCAACGACTCGCTGACCGAGTCGGTCCACAACACCGCCGCCCTGAAAGAGCTGAACACGACGATCGAGCACGCGGAGGTCATCGTCGCCGGGCTCGAACGCGGACGCACGAGACTGGGAGGCTGACCATGACGGGAACGCCCTTGGCGCTGACGTCGACGCAGCGCGACCTGTGGTGGGGGGCGATCATCGGCGGGTTCGTCATCGTGCTGGCGGTCGCGGCCCTGCTCACCATCCTCGTCGTGCTGGTGCGCACCATCGACCGGCGGGTCGCCACCGTACGCGACACGCTCAAGGCCGCGGCGGAGAACACGGCGGACACCGCCCTGATCGCCGAGACCGGCCAGCGTGTGGACGCCGTACTGGCCGAAGGACTCAAGCACCACCTGTTCCTGGGCCGGGTGCTCGGCAAGGTGAGGATGTGACGATCATGGTCGTGCTCTCGGTCATCGACATCGCCCTGCTGATCGCGGGGCTGGCGTTCTACCTCTTTGTCGTGGGGTCCCAGCTCACCCGGATCGCCACGAACCTCGAAGAGTGCCGCGACCTCGTACGGGAGATCGTCGGCAACGCCGAGCCGATCATCCCGGGGGTCGAGCACATCAACCGGACCGGCGGCGTCGTCGCGGGCGCCCTTCCCCTGCTCTACGGAATGGCGGAGGGCATCGTCTCCGGCGTGACACCACGGCCCGAACCGCCCGCCGAACCCGTCCCCGCCCGCCCGGCGGCCGGCCGACGCCGGTCACGCCTCCACGACGGCGTGGGGTACGTCCCGCGTTAGAGCCTGTCCTTAAAGCTGGCTGGGCTGTTCTGGTCTGGTCCTGGTTTGTGGTGTGTAGGCGTGAGCTGAGTGGTGCGCAGTGGGATGTTGGGAGGTGTCGGTGGACTCCTCCATCGCGCGCGTCCATCAGCACGCCGCTGGATCCCGGCGTCGGTCTTGGGCCCGCACCGGGGGTGGAACCCTGCCCACGGCGGACCGAACCGGTTGATCATGCTGTCGGCCGGTCCCGGGGTGGTCCGGGCACGAAGATCCATCTGGCCTGTGATGGGCACGCTGCCGGCCGATAAGGGTTGCGGCTCCCGCGCGATCCGGGCCTGCCTGCGCCGCCGCGGTATCGCCGCGACCATCCCCGGAACGCCGTGACCAGCAGGCCCGCCGCCTTCGCCGTGGCTCACGCGGTGGCCGGCCGCCGGCTTTCGACCCGGCCATCCACCGGCGTCCTAACGTGGTCGAACGCTGCTTCGGCCGGCCCAGGCAGTACCGCACCATCACTACCCGGTACGACAAGACCGCCCAGCCTTACCAAGGCTTGATCGACCTCGCCACCCTGCTCATGCGGCTTTGAGGACACGCTCTAGGCGTCCGGGTCGCGGTCCGTGGTGAGCGGGCCGACGCTGGGGGCGGAGTACTCGCCGATCCACTCGTCCTTCCACGAGGGCGCGTACGCCTCCTCGTTGCAGCCCGGGCGGTACACCGCGAGGAGTTCCTGCGCGATCTGCTCGCGGTGTGAGGGCAGTCCGCCCGGCACCTCGTAGCTGCACACGTACAGCTTCCACCGGCTGCCCGCCCGTCGTGTCCAGCATGACGCGCGCGGGTGGCCGAACGGGAAGCCCTCGCGTGCCGGGTCGCCGTAGTGGCCCACGTAGATCACCGCGTAGCGGTCGGGCCTGGCCTCCGCGTCCGGCCGGTACATGATGGCGTACACGGCGGGAGTCGCCGGCGGTGTCCAGCCGGCGAGTACGCGCGGCCCCTCGAAGGGGTACCCGGCGAGCGAACCGAGCCTGATCATGCGAGGAACCCCGGGTCCTCGTCGCCTTCGCCGATCACGCCGACATCGGCGATCGGCCACGGTGGCAGCCCCGCCCGCGCCGCCGCGCGTACGAACTCCTCGGACGCCCGCCGTACCGCGGCCTCGCGGCTGCCGGCCTCGACGGACAGCTGCGCGCCGTAGCGGGTCGTGCCGATGCCGGAGGCGATCCCGCCGTGCGCGGCGACCGCGTCGGCGAGCCCGACGATCTCCTCACGGGTCATGACCCGATCACCGTCGGCCTGTAGCGTCACGCTCCATCTCACCGGCCGGCTCCTAACGCAGTTCGGGCAGCGACGCGGCGAACTCCTCGAGGCTGCGCAGATCGTGTCCGGACAACAGCAGGTCGATGTGGGGCGCGGCGACCATCATCCCCAGGGTGTTCGGGCGGAAGTCCGCGTTGTCGCCCTTGTGGGGATTCAGCCACACCACGCGGTGGCACAGCCGGGACAGGCGGTCCATCGCGGCGGCCAGCGTGTCCGGGTCGCCACGGTCGAGACCGTCCGAGCAGACGACCACGATGCCACCGCGGCACACGCCGCGGCGCCCCCAGTCGCGTACGAAGGCGTCGAGGGACTCGCCGATGCGAGTGCCGCCCTCCCAGTCGACGACGGCCTGGGCGGCCCGTTCCAGCGCGTCGTCGGGGCGGCGCCGGCGCAGCTCCCGCGTGATCCGCGTGAGCCGGGTGCCGAAGCAGAACACCTCGACCCGCGCGGCCGTGCGCGTCGCGGAGTGGGCGAACTGGAGCAGGTTGCGGGAGTAGTCGGCCATCGACCCGGAGACGTCGAGGATCAGGGTCAGCGGCCGCAGCCGCAGCCGCCGGCGCCGCCAGAACAGCTCTGCGGGCTCGCCGTGCATGCGCATCGTCGCACGGAGCGTCCGCCGCAGGTCCGGTGCCCGCCCGGCGGGTGCGGTGACGCTGCGCCGGCTGCGGCGACGGGGCGGGGTCAGCGTGATCGTCTTGATGATGCGGCGCAGCGCCGCGAGCTCCTCGGGCGTGCACCGGGTGAACGACTTCGTCCTCAGCGCCGCGGCGTCGGCGGCGACCAGGCCCAGCCGCGCCTCCTGCTCGTCCCGGCCCCGTTGCTCCGGTTCGGTCTGCGGGACCTCCAGGACCGACTGCGCCTCGGCTCTCGACTTGACGCTGAACGGCTTCGACGGGGTCGGCTCCTCCTCACCGTCGCCGAGGAAGAAGCGCCGGAACACGCGGTCGTAGACGGGGATCTGGTCGTGCCGGGTCACCAGGGTGATCCGGCCGGCCCAGTACAGGTCCAGCAGGTCCGTCGGGTCCAGCGGGGACATCGCGGAGCAGTACGTGATCACGTCTCCGGGCCCGACCGGCATCCCCGAGCCGCGCAGCTCACGGGCGAAGCCGACCAGCGACCGCAGGAACGCCGGATCCTCAGGCACCGAAGGTGACCCGTTCGAGGTTGTCGTGGACCACCTCGAGATCGTCGCGCTCTTTGACGACCGCGCCGAGGGTGTCCTCGACGGTGCCGGGGTCCAGTTCGGACTCGCCGAGCACGTCGAGTGTGCGCACCCAGTCGATGGTCTCGGCGACCCCGGGCGGCTTGGCCAGGTCCAGCTCGCGCAGCCGGTTGACCGCGGCGACCACCTTCCGCGCGAGCGTCGCGGAGATGCCCGGCACGCGTACGAGCACGATCTCGACCTCGCGTTCGGCGCTCGGGTAGCCCACCCAGTGGTACAGGCAGCGGCGCTTCAACGCGTCGTGCAGCTCACGCGTGCGGTTGGAGGTGAGCACGACCAGCGGCGGCCGCTCGGCCGCGATGGTGCCGATCTCCGGAACGGTGATCTGGAAGTCCGACAGCAGTTCGAGCAGAAAGGCCTCGAACTCGTCGTCGGCGCGGTCGATCTCGTCGATGAGCAGCACGGCCCGGTCGCCGGCCCGTACCGCCTCCAGCAGGGGCCGTTCGAGCAGGAACGCCGGACCGTACAGTTTCTCGACCGCGTGGTCGTCGTCCAGGCGCCGTTCGGACAATGCCCGGATCTGCAGCATCTGGCGGGCGTAGTCCCATTCGTAGAGGGCCTGGTTGGTGTCGATGCCCTCGTAGCACTGCAGCCGGATCAGCCGGCGGCCGAGAATGGCGGCGAGAACCTTCGCGATCTCGGTCTTGCCGACGCCGACCTCGCCCTCGAGCAGGATCGGCCGATCCAGCGACAGCGCGACGAACGCCGCCGTGGACAGTCCGCGGTCGGCGAGGTAGCCGCCCTCGCGCAGGCGTTCGGTCAGCTCACCGATGGTGCCCGGTCGGCCCATCTCACGAGCGGGTGGACGGCGAGCGACCCAGGACGAGGTCGCGGATGGTGCCGCCCGAGGAGTTCAGCTTGCCCTCGCGGGCCAGTCTCTCCCGCCAGGCCGCGCGCAGGTCGCTGCCCGGCTCGGCCATTCCGTCGAAACTCACGTGCTTCATGTTCTTGCAGGTCTTCTGCGGCCCGCAGATCTCGTCGAGGTCGGTGCTCTGCCGGCCGTCCGCGGCCCATACGTCACGAAGCACCTCGACCGCGTCATCTGGGTGGTGAACCATTCTTCGGACCTTCCCGTCGACCGGATCACGGCACGCCCCCAACTGTAGGTCGTCACGCCCTTTCCAGCGACGGTGAATTAAGCGTTCGCTTAGCAGCACCCGCTCCCGTGGGGGAGCGGCGATCGGACCCGAGACGGAAGGTCGCGGGCCGAGGAGGGCCGTGGCGTCCCTAGCCTTGCCCTATGAGCACGCAGCTTCACTTCCAGCGGGAACACACCGATGATCTGGCGTCCTTCATCACGGCCGGTCCGTCGCCGTACCACGTGGTCGCGAACGTCGCCGAACGTCTGGAGAAGGCCGGATTCACGCGACTCGGGGAGACCGACGCGTGGGACGGCGAGTCCGGCGGACGCTATGTCATACGCGGTGGGGCGATCATCGCCTGGTTCGTTCCGGAGGGCGCTCCGCCGGAGACACCGTTCCGAATCATCGGCGCGCACACCGATTCGCCGAACCTGCGTGTCAAGCCGCGGCCGGACGCCGGAGCGTACGGCTGGCGGCAGGTCGCCGTGGAGATCTACGGCGGACCGCTGCTCAACAGCTGGCTCGACCGCGACCTCGGCCTGTCCGGCCGGCTCGTGCTGCGGGACGGCGGCACGCGTCTGCTCGCCGTCGACCGGCCGCTGCTGAGAGTGCCGCAGCTCGCGATCCACCTCGATCGGAACGTCAACGACAAAGGGCTCGTGCTCGACCGGCAGCGGCACATGCAGCCGATATGGGGACTCGGTGCGGTCGACGAGGGCGGGCTAATCCGGTTCGCCGCCGAGACCGCGGGCGTCGAGGCGTCCGACGTCGTCGGCTGGGACCTCATGACCCACGACGTCCAGCCTCCCGCGTACCTGGGGCGCGACCAGGAGTTCCTCGCCGCGGCACGGCTGGACGACCAGCTGTCCGTGCACGCCGCCACCGCCGCGCTCACCGCGGCCGCCGGTTCTTCCGGGCCGTCCCATGTGCCGGTGCTGGCCGCCTTCGACCACGAGGAGAACGGCAGCGAGTCCGACAGCGGCGCCGGCGGGCCGCTGCTCGGCCGGGTCCTGGAGCGGTCGGTCTTCGTCCGCGGCGGCTCGTACGAGGACCGGGCCCGGGCCCTCGCGGGGAGCGTCTGCGTGTCCGCCGACACCGGCCACGCCGTGCACCCGAACTACGCGGACCGGCACGACCCGACGCACCGGCCGATGCCGGGCGGCCCGATCCTCAAGGTCAACGTCAACCAGCGGTACGCCACGGACGGCGTCGGACGCGGGATCTTCACCGAGGCGTGCGACCGGGCGGGCGTGCCGCTCCAGGAGTTCGTCTCCAGCAACGCGATGCCGTGCGGCACGACGATCGGCCCGATCACCGCGGCCCGGTACGGCATCACCACGGTGGACGTGGGCGTACCGATCCTGTCCATGCACTCGGCACGGGAGCTGTGCGGCGCGGACGACCCGTTCCTGCTGGCGAACGCCCTGAAGGCCTTCCTGGAGGACTGAGGCGACCCCGGCGGCGCGAGGGAGGCGGGAACGCGCCGGGGCGGCATCTCACGTCCCTCACCTGCACGGACGTCGTTCTCGGCGGGCGAGCCCCGGACCGGCCGGTCCGGGGCTCGCGGCGTTGGGCCCGACCGAGGAGGCTGGACATCGGCAATGGGTAACGTGTTACCGTCTACCCCATGAATTGGGGCTCGGATGGCGCGCTCGAGCGCGCCATTGGTTCATGGAGCAGGGGAGTCCTCCCTGGGCTGGACGTCGTCGACACCCACACCGCGGGGAATCCGACCCGGATCATCGTCGGTGGCCTGGATGTCCCCGCGGGCGTCGAGGGCGTGGCGGCCACTCGTCGGTGGCTGCGTGACTCCGCCGACTGGGTACGGCGACGGCTCGTTCACGAGCCCCGCGGCGGAGGCTTGACGTGCGCCGTGCTCCCGCTCCCGGCCGACGGTCCCGGCCACCACATCGGCGCGGTGATCCTCGAGCCCGGTTCCTACCCTCCGATGTGCGGCCATTGCATGATCGGGCTTTCGATGGTGGTCGACGAGTTCGACCTGCTGCCCGACGTGCCGCTGATCGATGGCACGCGTGAGTTCACGATCGCCACGCCGGCCGGTCCGGTGGGTTCGTCCGTACGCCGCGGCGGGCCGGCCGCCACCGAGGTGACGCTGACCAACGTCGACTCCTATGTGGTCGACCACTGGAGCCAGAAGCTGGGCGGGCGCCTGGTCGACGTCGACCTGCTGTGGGGCGGTGACTACTACGCCACCGTCGACGCCGACGACCTCGGCCTCCGGCTCGAACCGGCGGCGGCGTTGACGATCACGGGCCTCGCGCGCGACCTCGCCGCGTCGATCGCCGAACGGGTCGTGCGCGACCCGCACACCGGGACTGAGCTCGACGTTTACCAGATAATGTTCCACCAGAGCATCGACGTCGGGGCGCCCACCTCGCGTGTCGTCGTCGTCGCTCCGCCGGGCGAGATCGATCGCTCGCCGTGCGGGACCGGGTCGAGCGCGCTCCTGGCCCTGCGCGTGGCCCGCGGCGACGTCGCCGCGGGCGAGACGCTGACAACGCGCAGCATCATCGACACCGTCTTCGAAGTGCGGGCCGACGCGGTCGCCGACGACGCCGGCCGCGTCATCGTCAGGCCGCTCCTGACCGGAACGGCCCACGTGACGGGGTTCTCCCGTGTCGTCGCCGACCCCCGCGACGGCCTGCGCGACGGGTTCCCGCCGATCTGAGACCGGTGCCCGTTCGCCTCTGAGGCCGGTGCCCGTTCGCCTCGATCTTGTCTCCCTCAGTGACCGGAGTACTCACGTGAATGATGAAATCCTTGACATCGTCATCGTCGGTGGCGGGCCGAGCGGCCTGTCGGCCGCCTGGCATCTGCGCGAACGCTCACCGGTGGTGCTCGAGGAGCGAGGGCGCCTCGGCGGACGCCTGAAGTCCGAGCCGCGCGCGCCGTACTGGATGAACTTCGGCGGGCACCTGTTCCCGAGCGCCGGCTCCAACATGCACGATCTGGTCCAGGACCTGGGCCTGGAGGTCATCGAGATCCCGGGTCTGAAGACGGCGATGACCTTCGCCGGCAAGGTCTACCGCGCCAAGCGGGTGGAGGCGTACCCCTTCGTGCTGCCGATGTCGTTCAAGGAGCGCGTCGAACTCGTCAAGGTCGGAACCCGGCTGATGACCACGGTCGCCCGCTGGCACCGCATCGCCAGGCCCCGTCCGGGCGAGCCGGACTCGGCCCGGCGGGAGCGGATCGCGCGGTTCCGTGCCGGAGAGACCTTCCGCGATCTCCTCGGGCGGCCCTCGCGTCGAGTGGACGAGATCTTCCAGGCGGCGGCCCGGCGCGCGGCCGCGGAGCCCGAGCAACAGAGCGCGGGAGTCGGGGTCGCGCTGTTCGGGGCCGTGTGGAGCGGAAAGAAGGACAACACCGCGCTGAACCTCAACGGCGGGTCGGGGCGGGTCGGGCAGGCCATGCTGGAGCACCTGGGCGACCGGGCCCGCCTGGGGGCCGCGGTGCGGTCGGTGCGCCAGGAGGGTGATCTGGTCCGCGTCGCCTACCTGCGGGACGGACAGGAGCACACGGTCACGGCGCGCCAGGTCGTCGTGGCGGTACCCGCGCATCTCGCGCGAAAGATCGTCGCCGACCTTCCGGCCGCCGTCGACGACGCGCTGCGGGTGCCGCAGTACGGCTCGTGGGTCGGGATGACGATGATCACCGATGAGCCGGGCCCCATGCCGTACGACGACATCTACGCGATGACGACGCCGGACCGGACCTTCGACATGTTCTTCAACCATGCCAACCCGCTCCGCCGGCCCGGCCGCCGCGAACCCGGCGGCAGCCTGATGTGCTACGCCGGCGGCGCGACGGCGGAGCGGCTCCTCAAGCTGAGCGACGCGGAGATCACCGACATCTACACCCGCGAGATACTGGAGCTCTTCCCGGCCCTTCGAGGGCACATCGTCGAGTCCCACATCCAGCGATGGTTCATCGGGGGCACCTATCGAAGCCTGTCGGACGCGGCCTTCGAACCCCTGATCGAGTACAGCCGCGAGCCGGGGCACCGCATCCACTTCGCCGGCGACTACTTCGCGCCCCTCGGACAGATGGAGGTGGCGGTCACCTCCGGCAAGGGCGCGGCCGAGATGGTCTCCCGCGAGCTGGCACGAGAGCCTCGCACGAGCGGTGCCGCCTGACGCCGGGTACGAGCGGGCGACGCTGTCGGCCGTGGGGCGGCTCGTGCCTGCCATCGGCCCGCGACCGCCGACGCCCTCGGATCTCCGCCGGGCCGCCACGGACAGCGCCGTGGACTCCTTTGAGACAGGACGTCCCACGGCGTGTACCGGCTTGCGTGATCCGGCCATCTACCAGGTGTAACAGCGGTGCTAATTGCCGGTGAACGTCTTGACACCCGCTGCGTGACGGCACAAGACTCTCGGCTACACGTAATCGGTTACCGGTCATAGGTCAGTCCCCTGGAGCCAGAATGAAGAGACCTACCTTCCGCGGATCGCACGTTCGCCGGACGAGCGGCGTCACCGCTCTGGTGCTGGCCCTCCTCGCGCCGCTCGCCGGCTGCGGATCGAGCGCGGCCGGCGACGGTGCCGACGCGGGCCCGACCGTGAGCAAGGTCGATGCGATCGCCGCCCTCATCCCCGAGAGCCTCCGGAGCCGAGGCGTGCTCCGGGTCGCCGTCCCGGACGGGTCCCCGCCGCTCGCCTCGGTCGACGACTCCGGCGCGGTGGTGGGGATGGACCCCAGCCTGGCTCGTGCGCTCGGCGGGCTGATGGGTCTCAAGGTCAAGCTGACCGCGGGGTCGTTCGACTCCCAGGTCCCAGGGCTCCAGTCGGGGAAGTTCGACCTGGCGATGGGGGAGTACTACGTGACGGCCGATCGGCTGAAGTCGGCCGACTTCGTCAGCGACTGGCGGGACTACAGCAGCTTCGCCACCCGGTCGGCCGACGGCTGGAAACCGGCGGGGGGCCAGGACCTGTGCGGCAAGAAGATCGGCGTGATGAAGGGCTCCGCGGAGGAGGCGAGCGTCACCACCTTCAACCGCAAGTGCTCGACGCCGATGACCATCAGTTCCTTCCCGGACCAGTCGGCCTCGTTCCTCGCCCTGAACAGCAGCCGCATCGACGCGGTCGTGACCGGCCGAGGTCAGCTCGAGACCGCGGCCAGCACCACCAAGGGGTTCAAGATCTCCGGTGAGTTCGGCGGCGGCCCGTGCGCCACCGCCGTGGCCCGCAACGGCGACTCGGCGAAGATGCTGAAGGCGGTCCAGGCCGGCTACGCCGAGCTCATCAAGAGCGGCACGTATCTACAGATCCTCAAGAAGTGGAACTCCGACTACGGAGCCCTGGACAAGCCGCAGATCTACACGGCCGACTCGACGCCGCCGAAATACTCCTGAGCCCGCGAGCCGGCGGGCCGGTGATCAGAGCCGGGCCCGCCCGACCCGGCGGCCGCGTGATCACTTTGAGCAGGACGGAGACCATGAGCATCCTCAGCAGAGCCGAGACCGTCTCGGCACATGACCTGGAGGTCGTCCGCCGACGACGACCCTGGCGGCTGGTCAGCGGCGCGGTCATCGCCATTCTCGTCGCGAAGTTCGTCCAGATCCTGATCACGAACAATCGATTCCAGTGGGATGTCGTCGGCCACTACCTCACCTTCGACCGGATCATGCAAGGTCTCGGGCGGACGGTCGTGCTGACCGCCTGTGCCATGCTGATCGGCATTCTCGGCGGCATCCTGCTGGCCACGATGCGGATCTCCGCCAACCCCATGGTGTCGTGGGTCGCGGGCGCCTACATCTGGTTCTTCCGGGGCACGCCGGTCCTCGTCCAGCTCATCTTCTGGTACAACCTCTCGGCGCTCTTTCCCTCGATCAACATCGGAATCCCGTTCGGCCCGCAGTTCGTCGCCCTCAACGCGAACCACGTGATCACCGTTTACGTCGCGGCGCTGCTCGGCCTCGGACTGAACGAGGCGGCCTACATGGCCGAGATCGTCAGATCCGGCATCAACTCGGTCGACCCGGGCCAGCTCGAGGCCTCACAAGCCCTCGGCATGGGGCGGTTCCTGGCCTTCCGCCGCGTGGTGATGCCCCAGGCCATGCGCGTGATCGTGCCGCCCACCGGGAACCAGGTGATCGGCATGCTCAAGACCACGGCTCTGGTGAGTGTGATCGCGCTGCCCGACCTGCTCTACTCCGCGCAGCTGATCTACAACCGCAACTTCGCCCCGATCCCGCTGCTCATCGTCGCGTGCCTGTGGTATCTGCTGCTCACCTCGATCCTGTCGGTGGTCCAGTACTACATCGAACGCCACTTCAACCGCGGCCGCCGGGGCACGACGAGACGGCCGCGGGAGGCGCGACGTGGAGGAACGAGCTGATGGCCGAGCACCCTTACGTCCTCGCCGAGGCCGTGCAGAAGAGCTTCGGCCACCAGGAGGTCCTGACCGGCGTGGACATCAGCGTCGCCGAGGGCGAGGTGGTCTGCATCATCGGACCGTCGGGCTCGGGCAAGAGCACCTTCCTGCGATGCGTCAACCACCTGGAGAAGATCGACGGCGGCCGCCTGATGGTGGGGGGCGAGTACGTCGGCTACCGCCAGTCCGGCGCGAAGCTGCATGAGCTCTCACCACGGGAGACCGCGCGGCGCCGCGCCGAGATCGGGATGGTCTTCCAGCACTTCAACCTCTTCCCGCACATGACCGTCCTGGAGAACATCATCGAGGCGCCGACGCGGGTCAAGAGGATCCCGCGGCGGCAGGCGATCGAGGACGCGCGCGAGCTGCTGTCCAAGGTCGGTCTCGCGGACCGGGAGTCCGCCTATCCGGGCGAGCTCTCGGGCGGCCAGTCCCAGCGGATCGCCATCGCACGGGCGCTGGCGATGAAGCCGCGGCTGATGCTCTTCGACGAGCCGACCTCGGCACTCGACCCCGAGCTGGTCGGCGAGGTCCTCTCGGTCATGAAGCGGCTCGCCGTCGAGGGCATGACGATGATCCTGGTCACCCACGAGCTCGGCTTCGCACGGGAGGTCGCCGACACGGTCGTGTTCATGGACGGCGGCTGCGTCGTCGAGTCGGGGACCCCCGACGAGCTCTTCAACAACCCCACCACCGAACGCTGCCGTTCCTTCCTGGAGAAGGTCCTGTGAGCGGCGCCGCCATCGACAGGAGTCACGTGACCGACACCGACCCTCGTTTCATCACCTCCCCGTTCATCGACGGTGCCGCCGTGCGCGCGGTCTCCGGCGAGACCGTGGACTCGATCAATCCCGCCACCGGCAAGGTGATCGCCGCGGTGGCCGCCGGCGACGAGCGGGACGTCGACGTCGCGGTGGCCTCCGCACGGCGAGCCTTCGAACAGGGCGAGTGGAGCAACGCGGACCCGGCCGAGCGGAAGGCGGTGATGCTCCGCTTCGCCGATCTCCTCGACGCCAACATCGAGGAGCTGGCGATGCTGGACTCGATCGACGCCGGCAAGCCGATCACGGACTGCCGCGAGCTGGACCTCCCCGACGCCATCAACACCTTCCGCTGGTACGCGGAGAGCATCGACAAGTTCTTCGGGCGCGTCTCACCGACCGGCCGCGGCAACCTCGGCCTGATCACCCGCGAGCCGATCGGGGTGGTGGCGGCCGTCCTGCCGTGGAACTTCCCGATGGCGACCCTGTCGTGGAAGGCCGGACCGGCGCTGGCCGCGGGGAACTCGTTGATCGTCAAGCCGGCCGAGCTCAGCCCGTTCAGCACCCTGCGGACGGCGGAGCTCGCCGCGGAGGCGGGCCTGCCCGCGGGGGTGTTCAACGTCGTTCCCGGGCTGGGCCACGTCGCCGGCCGGGCCCTGGGCCTCCATCCGGGCGTCGACGCCGTCACCTTCACCGGATCCACCGAGGTCGGACGCCATTTCCTGCGGTACGCGGCCGACAGCAACCTGAAGAAGGTGATCCTCGAGTGCGGCGGCAAGAGCCCGCAGATCGTGATGGCCGACATGGCCGACCGCCTCGACGCCATCGCCGAAGAGCTGGCCGGCGCCGCCTTCTGGAACATGGGGGAGAACTGCACGTGCGGCTCGCGGATCCTGGTGCACGCCGGCCTGCGCGACGCCCTCGTGGAGCGGCTGGCCGCCCAGGCCGCGACATGGCCCGTCGGCGACCCGCAGGACCCGGCCACCAAGATCGGCGCCCTCATCGAGAAGGCGCACCTGGACAAGGTCATGGGCTACATCGAGCGCGGTGTCGCCGAGGGCGCCACGCTCGCGGCCGGCGGGCACCGCGTCCTGGAGGAGACCGGCGGATGGTACGTCGAGCCGACCATCTTCACCGACGTGCGGCCCACGATGGCGATCGCCCGTGAAGAGATCTTCGGGCCGGTGCTCTCGGTCCTGACCTTCGAGACCGAGGAGGAGGCCGTCGCGATGGCCAACGACTCCGAGTACGGGCTGGCCGCCTCGGTCTTCACGCACGACCTCGACGCCGCGCACCGGATCGCCCGGGCCGTGCGAGCGGGCACCGTCTCGGTGAACTGCTACAGCGAGGGCGATGTCACCACGCCGTTCGGCGGGTTCAAGTCCTCCGGCTTCGGCGGATACGACAAGGGCGTCGAGGCCATCGACCAGTACACCCAGGTCAAGACCACCTGGTTCGCGCTCGGCTAGCGGGCCCGCGGCCCGGATCGTCCGGGGAGACGTATCCACAGCGGTAACGCATTACCGCTTACCGATAGAAATGGGAAGAGATCATGAAGCCATGGCAGGGAATTGTCGTTGCGGCGGCGCTGCCACTGCGAGACGACCTGTCCATCGACTACGACAGGTTCCAGGAGCACGTCGCCTGGCTGGCCGCCAACGGCTGCGACGGCGTGAGCCCGAACGGCTCCCTGGGGGAGTACCAGGTCCTGACGCCGCAGGAGCGTGACGACGTGGTCCGGGCGGCGGTCGAGGCCGCCCCGGAGGGGTTCTCGGTGGTCCCCGGCACGGGAGCCTACGGCGCGGCCGAGGCGCGCGTATGGGCCGAGCGCGCCCTGGAGGCCGGCGCCGACGGTGTGCTCTCCCTGCCGCCGAACGCCTACCGGGCCGGCGAGGACGAGGTGGTCGCGCACTACCGGGAGCTGGCCGAGGTCGGCCTGCCGGTCGTGAGCTACAACAACCCCTATGACACCAACGTCGACCTGACCCCGGAGCTGATCGCTCGCATCGCGGAGTTCGACAACGTGGTGGCCGTCAAGGAGTTCTCCGCCGACGTGCGGCGGATCCACCAGATCAAGAATCTGGCGCCCCGCATCGACGTCCTGGCCGGTGCCGACGACGTCGTGTTCGAGCTGGTTCTGATGGGAGCGGTCGGGTGGATCGGCGGGTTCTCCAACGCCCTCCCGCGCGAGTGCCGGAGACTGTACGACCTGGCCGCGGCGGGTAACGTCGAGGAGGGACTGCCGCTGTACCGGCGGGTCCACGACGCGTTCGCCTGGGATTCGCGGCACACCTTCGTCCAGGCGATCAAGCTGGCGATGGACATGGCCGGACGCTATGGCGGCCCGGTGCGACTGCCCCGGCTCCCGTTGGAGCCGGACCAGGTCGCGCGCGCTCGCAAGGACTTCGAGGCGGCGTTCGCCGCCCTCGCGGGCGTCTGAGAAGGGCAGGTTCGCTTTCCATGCCCGACATGCTGGTGAGTCACAGCCCGCAACAGCCCGACCTCGTCGTCGCCGAGGCGGCCGCCACGACGCCCTCCCAGGTGGTGGAGGCGGTCGCCCGCGCCCGCGAAGCGGCCCGACACTGGTCGGCGACAGGCGGTCCCGGACGATGCAACGCCCTGCGGCAGGTCTCCCGGGCGCTCGCCGCGCGCTCGCAGGAGCTTGAGGACCTGATCGTCACCGAGGTCGGCAAACCGCGCGGAGAGGCGCGGGGGGAGGTCGCCCGCACCCTGGCGATCGTCGACTACTACGCCCAGGCCGCGCTGCTGCGGGTCGGAGAGGTGCTGCCGCCGAACGGCACCGACCTGCTCTACACCGAACGGCGTCCCCACGGGGTGGTCGGCCTGATCACCCCCTGGAACTTTCCGGCGGCGATCCCGTTCTGGAAGGCCATGCCGGCTCTCGCCGCGGGCAACGCCGTACTGCTCAAGCCGTCGACGGCGGCGCTGGGCTGCGCCCGGTTCCTCGCCGACCTGGTCGCCGCGCACCTTCCCGAGGGCACCGTGGAGCTGGTGCCGGGGGAGCGGGAGACGGCCACGGCGATGATCGATCTGGTCGACGCCGTCTCATTCACCGGCTCGACGGCGGTGGGGCGCAGCGTCGCCCGGCGCGCCGCGGGGCGCGGAATCCCGGTGCAGGCCGAGATGGGCGGCCAGAACGCCGCGATCGTGCTGCCCGATGCCCCGATCGAGGCCACGGCCGTGATGCTGGCCGGTGCCGCCATGGGCTATGCCGGGCAGAAGTGCACCGCGACCAGTCGCGTGGTCGTGGTCGGCGACCCGGCTCCCCTGCTCGAAGCGCTGGAGGCCGCGGTGAAGAGCCTGCCGGTCGGTGATCCCGGCGACGAGCGTACGGTGGCGGGCCCGGTGATCTCCTCGGCGGCGGCGGCCGCCGTGGAGGACGCGGCGGCCCGGGTGACCCGCGACGGCGGGCTCCTCGTACGAGGATCGGGGGTCGACTCGGCGGGCCACTTCGTGGCCCCGACTCTCCTGTGGGGGCTCTCGGCGAGCCACCCGCTCAATCAGGAGGAGACCTTCGGGCCGATCACGAGCGTCCTGCCGGTGGAGAGCGCGCAGGAGGCGGTCGCGGTGGCGAACGCCGTCGCGCAGGGCCTGGTCTCCTCGGTGCACGGCCGGGACGTCGGCCGGCTCATGTCCGTGGTCCGCGGACTCGACACCGGCATGATCAAGGTCAACGCGCCCAGCAGCGGTGTGGACTTCTACGCGCCCTTCGGCGGGGAGAAGGACTCCAGCGTGGGGCCGCGCGAGCAGGGCGCGACCGCCCTGGAGTTCTACACCTCGAGTCGCACCGTCACGATCGCCTCGCCGGGAGGCAGCGGATGAAGATCGTAGGACTCGACGTCTATGAGCACCTCCTCAGCTACGCCCACGGGCAGTACGCGATGTCGGGCGGCAGAGTCGCCACGCACCAGGCCTCGACGCTCGTGCGCGTTCGCACCGACGAGGGCGTCGACGGATGGGGGGAGTGCTGTCCTCTCGGGGGGACCTACCTGCCCGACTTCCCGAACGGAGTGCGTGCCGCGATCGCGGAACTCGGGCCCGGCCTCATCGGGCTCGATCCACGCCACACCGCCGTCGTCCAGGCGCGGATGAACGCCGCGCTGCTGGGGGCGCGGGGCGGCAAGAGCGCCGTGGACATCGCCTGCTGGGACATCCTCGGCAAGGCGGCGAACCAGCCGGTCTCGATGCTGCTCGGCGGCGTACTGCAGGAGGACTTCCCCCTCTATGAGGCCGTCCCGCTGGCAGAGCCGCACCAGATGGCCGAGTTCATCGCGGCACGCCGCGAGGCCGGCATCACCTGCTTCCAGGTGAAGGTCGGCAACGACCCCCATGACGACGCGCGCCGCGCCGCCGCCGCCGTCGAGGCGGGCGGCCAGAGCCGCCTGATCTGCGACGCCAACGGCGGTTGGCGCCTGAACGACGCCATCATCGCGGCACACGCGATGGCCGACCTGCCGATCCACCTCGAACAGCCGTGCCGGACGACGGCGGACTCGGCGCGCGTGCGCCAGGTCACCACGCTTCCCCTGGTGATGGACGAGACCGTCGTGACCCCGGCCGACCTCTACGAGGCCAAGGCGCAGGTGGGAGCCGGCGCGGTCAACCTCAAGCTGGGGCGGCTGGGCGGCATCGGACCGTCGCGGCTGATGCGCGACCTCGCGGTCGGTCTCGGCATGACGGTGTCGATCGAGGACACCTGGGGAGGCGACATCGTCACGGCGGCGGTCGCCCATCTGGCCGCCACCACCGAGGCCGACGACCTGCTCAGCGTCTCCTTCTTCAACGACTGGACGAATGAGCATGTCGCCACGGCCCGCCCCACCTCCAACGCGGGGCGAGGACGCGCGACCACGGCGCCCGGCCTGGGCGTCGAGGTCGACGTCGCGGCTCTCGGTGAGCCGCTGTTCACCGTCGGATGAGCGGCCCGACCACCGAACCGTCCCGTACCGATCCACC
Organism: Actinoallomurus acaciae; assembly: GCF_042429965.1. Lineage (NCBI taxonomy): Bacteria > Bacillati > Actinomycetota > Actinomycetes > Streptosporangiales > Thermomonosporaceae > Actinoallomurus > Actinoallomurus acaciae. Next base: position 5,606 of record NZ_JBHLZP010000045.1, on the reverse strand, counting down.
CCGGAGCACGCTCCGGGCGGCGAACGAGAAGAGCAGAACCATGACCATTCACGGAGCGATCTCCGCCATCGTCACCCCGTTCACCGCCGACGCCGCGGCCGTTGACGAACGCGCGCTGCGCGATCTGGTCGATCGCACCGTCGCCGCCGGCGCCGACGGCATCATCGCCTGTGGCGGAACCGGCGAGTTCACCGCGCTGAGCACGGAGGAGCGGCACGAGGTGGTCCGGATCGTCACCGAGCAGACGGCGGGCCGGATCCCGGTCATCGCGCAGACCGGAGGGCTCTCGACCCGCGAGGCGATCGCCCACGCCGACCACGCGGCCTCGGCCGGCGCGGACGCCCTGATGGTCGCGCCGCCCTTCTACGAGCCGCTGTCCACCGCCCAGGCCGAGGAGTACTTCGGCGACGTCGCGACCGCGACCGAGTTGCCGATCATGCTCTACAACTATCCACGAGGTACGGGTCTGGCGATGGACGCCGAGCTGATCGTGAGCCTGGCCGGGCAACACGGCAACATCCGCTTCGTGAAGGACTCCAGTGCCGACGCGTTCCTGCTCAGCCGGCTCGTGTCCGAATACGGCGACCGGGTCGGGACCTTCTGCGGGGAGGACGTCCTCGTGGGCGCCGCCCTCACCATCGGGGCCCTCGGCCTCGTCACGGGCAGCTTCAACTTCATGATGCCCGTCCACGCCACCATGCTCCAGGCCGCGCGGGCCGGCGACCACGCCACCGTGAGCCGGCTGTGGCGAGAGACCCTTCCGCTGGTCGTCTGCCTGGCGTCGAACCCCTACACCAGTGCCGTCAAGACCGCCTGCTCGATCCTCGGCCACGACGTCGGCCCGGTGCGCGCGCCACTGCCGGCCATCTCGGCGCGGGGCCGCGAGGAACTCCAGGCTCGAATCGCCGCCCTCGACCCCGCCTACTTCGGGTGAGCGGCAAGGAGCACATGAACATGAGCGAACCAACGGCCGATGTCGATGTGGTCATCGTCGGGGGCGGTCCCGCCGGGATCGCCGCCGCCCGCCGGCTCCGCGACCACCGGATCCTTCTGCTGGAGGAGACCGATCGCCTGGGCGGGCGGCTCAGGTCCGAGCCGCGCGGCCGCTACTGGATCAACCTCGGCGGACACCTGTTCCCGGGGGAGGGCTCGCACATCCAAGAGATCATCGGCGACCTCGGCCTGCGGACCATCGAGATCCCCGGCATCAAGTTCGCTTTGAGTTTCGCCGGGCGGCTGCGGCGCAACAGGCGCGTCGAGACCTATCCGCTCACCCTGCGGTGGACTCCGCGAGAACGACTCGGCCTGGTCCGGGTCGGTCTCACGATGCTCCGTGCGGTGCGCGGCTGGCACGAGGCGATGAAGCCCCGCTCCGGCGAGACCGAGGCACAGCGCCGGGCTCGCGTCGCCGGGTACCTGGCCGACCGCACGTTCCGCGACCTGATCGGGACGCCGCCCGAGCGCGTCGACGCGATCTTCCGCGCGGCCGCCCGGCGCGCCGCCTCGGAGATCGACGAGCAGAGCGCCGGGGTCGGCGTGTCCCTGTTCGGCGCGGTGTGGAGCGGGAAGAAGAGCTCGATGGCCCTCAACCTCGACGGCGGCTCGGGCCGGCTGGGGGAGGCCGCCGCGGCCGACCTCGGCGCCGTGGTCTCCTTCGGATCACGGGTCGTTCGCGTGGCGCCGGACGGGGACGGGGTCCTGGTCGACTACGTCAAGGACGAGGAGAAGACCACCATCCGCGCCCGTCAGGTCGTGATGGCGGTGCCCGCCCCGGTGGCGCACCGGGTGGTCGAGGGGCTGCCGGACGACGTCCACCGGGTGCTCGGGGAGGTCACCTACGGACCGTTCCTCACCATGGGCGTGCTCACCGGCGAGACCGGCCCCATGCCCTACGACGACATCTACGCCGTGACCACGCCCGATGAGTCGTTCGACATGCTCTTCAACCACGCCAACCCGCTGCGTCGCGGCGCCCGTCGGCCCGGGGGGAGCCTGATGGTCTACTCGGGCGGTGCCCCCGCCGCCGAGCTGATGAGGAAGACCGACCAGGAGGTGGCCGAGACCTACCTCGCCGACCTGTACCGGCTCTTCCCGACGCTGCGGGGCGCCGTCGAGGAGACGGTCGTCCAACGCTGGGAGCTGGGCAACGTCTACCGCCGGCCGGGCCTGGACTTCACGCCGATGCTGCGCTACTGCGGGCGAACCGACACCTCGATCCACTTCTGCGGAGACTGGTTCGCCGAACTCGGCAACATGGAGGTCGCCGCGGGCTCCGCGGTCGAGGCCGCGGAGCGCGTCGACCGGCACCTCAGGGCCGCGGCCCGCGCGTGATCGCTCTTGCGGGAGGGCTCGCCGGCACCGTCGCGCTGGTGACCGGCGGGTCCTCCGGCATCGGCCGGGCGGTGGTCACCGAGTTGTCCGGCCTCGGATCAACGGTGATCAGCGTCGCCCGCCGGCCACCCGACGTTCCCCCGGGCGGCGGTGCGGCGCTGACCCTCGATCTGGAGCGACCGGGATCCGGCGCCGAGGCCGTCGAGCACGTCGTCACCGCGTACGGGCGCCTGGACCTGCTGGTGGTGAACGCGGGCGTCATGCTCGTCGACGACGTCCTGTCCGCGCGGATGGCGGACTGGCAGACGATGATCGCCCTCAACCTCGCCGCCGCCACCGACTGCGCGCGAGCGGCCCTTCCGCATCTGGTCACTGCGGCGCGGGACAGTCCCCGATCCTGCGCCGACCTGGTCCTGGTCGGTTCCCTCTCCAGCCGGGTGCCGACACCTGGACGCGCCATGTACGCCGCGACGAAGGCCGCCCTGCGCGCCTTCGCCGACGTGGCCAGGATGGAGCTCGCCGAAACCGCCGTCCGGCTCACACTCCTCGAACCCGGCCTGACCGACACGGGACTGCGTGCCCGGAACCCGCCCGCCACGCTGACCCGCATGGCGCGCCGTACCCCGTCACTCGCCGGCGTACGACCGCTGGATCCGGCGGACGTCGCCCAGGCCGTCGGCTGGGCGGTGAGCCGCCCGAGCGGCGTCACGATCGGCGAGCTGACCGTCCTGCCCACCTCACAGGGACGCTGAATCAGTCCTTGTCGCCCGACCACTCACGGGTGATGTGGCCGAGGTGAACCGACATGAGGCGCTCGGTCTCCGCGGTGTCGCCGGCCTGCATGGCCGCGATGATGTCGAGGTGCTCCTTCGCCGACGCGATCAGCTGGCCCTGTTCGTTCAGACCTTTCAGCCCGAACAGACGGGTGTGGTCGCGTAGCGTGCCGACCATCTTGGTCAGCCGCGCGTTGCCGATCAGACCGATCAGACCCAGGTGGAAGTCGCGATCCCGCTCCAGGTACCCGGTGATGTCACCCTCCTGGGCGGCGTCGACGATCCCCTGGGCCACCGCGGCGTAGGGCGCGAGGTCGAACTCCGCGTGCCGGCCCGCCACCTGGACCATGGTGGGCACCTCGAGGAGGACCCGGATCTGCTGGATCTCGTCGAGTTCGCCGGCCGTGATCGGCACCACCTGGAAGCCACGGTTGCGCACGGGCACCATGAGCCCCTCGTTGACCAGGGTGAGCATCGCCTCCCTGACCGGAGAGTTCGAGACTCCGAGCTGGGAGGCCAGGGCCGCCGCCGAGTAGATCTCACCGGGCTGGATCTCGCCACTGACCATGGCCTGACGCAACACCGCCAGAGCCTGCTCGCTCAGCGACAGGCGCTGCATGCTCGCCGGCCCGGTCGCGATCTTGCCGCCGTCCGGCCTGCTCAGCCGCTGCTCCGCCATGTCCACCTCATCTTCTCTTCTCGCCGGTCGGGCGAACCGCTTCCGCTGGGACACGCCGTGCCAAGTAGAATGTTACCGACTACCAACGTTCGAGGGAAACCGAGAAGGCAAGGAGAACGGCGTGCCCGATGTGGCAGAAGCCGCCTGGCGAAACTGGGCCGGAAACCAGAGCTTCCACTGCCGGCGGATCGTCCGGGCGCGTGGCGTCGAGGACGTGGTGGCCGCCGTCGGCGAGGAGGCCGCCCGAGGTGGTGCGGTTCGCGCCGCGGGCGCAGGTCACTCTTTCACGCCGGTGGTCCAGACGGACGGCACCCTGCTCGACATCTCGGCGATGAGCGGAGTCGTCGAAGTCGACGGCTCACGGAGCCGGGCACGCGTCAGGGCGGGCACGCGACTGGCCGACATCGGCGCCCCGCTGTGGGAGCAGGGCTGGGCGATCGCGAACCAGGGCGACATCGACCGCCAGACGCTCGCCGGCGCGGTCAGCACCGGCACCAAGGGCTCCGGCACCCGCTTCGGGACCATGAGCTCCACCATCACCGCGGCGGAGGTCGTCACGGGCACCGCCGAGGTGGTCCAGGTCGACGAGACCGACCTCGACGCGCTGCACGCCACCCAGGTCTCACTCGGCCTGCTCGGCGTCATCACCGAGTTGGAACTCGCCGTCGTCCCGCGCTACTTCCTCCGCGAGAAGAACCTCATCATGCACGTCGACGAGCTTCTCGAACGCTGGGACGACCTCAAGGCCGCGCACCGCCACTTCTCGTTCTGGTGGATGCCGCGCGAGACCTCGGCGAAGGTCTACGAACTCCCCGACACCCCGGCCGACCACGCGTTCGTCAAACTGCTCCAGGAAGAGGAGGCCGCCCCCGAGGTCACCGTCGAGGGTCCTCCGGGCGCCCGCCTCGGGCGCGCCCACCTGATCTACCCCGACATCGACCTGGGCGAGCCCTTCTACGAACTCGAGTACGTCCTGGCCGCGGCCGACGACAAGGACGCCTTCCTGGAGGTCCGCGAACTGATGCGGTCCGCCCACCCGGACCAGGCGTCGCCGGTACAGGCCCGCTGGCAACAGGCCGACCGGGCGATGCTCTCGCCGCAGTACCGCCGCGACTCGGTCTCGATCTCGGTCTCGGGGATCCCGGGCACCGACTGGGAGCCGTTCCTCACGTCCGTCGACCGGCTTCTGGGCGCCCGGCGGGCACGCCCCCACTGGGGCAAGGTCCACTTCCTCACCCCGCAACAGGTCATCGACCTCTACCCGCGGCTCCCGGACTTCGACACCCGACGCCGGAAGCACGACCCGATGGGCCTGTTCCTCAACGCCCAGTTCACCGAACTCCTCTCCCGGCCGTGACCCGGACGGCCTGAGGCCGTGCCGCCCGGCTCCCGCACAGGTCGGCGAGGGGTCAGCCGCCGCCCGCGACGGTGATGTCCCGTTCGAGCAGCGTCGGTGTGATGCCTGCTCGGCGTCCGCCCGACGCAGGGCGGCGAGCTCGCCCGCGACGGCCGGTACGCCCGCGCCTCGACCTGGTGCAGGAGGGCCTGGTCCGGTTCGGCCGGACGGTACGGGGACTGGGCGCGAGGCCCTCGTACCGGGCGCCGTTCAGCAGGCGGGCCGGTCTGGGGCGGCATGGTGCCGCCGTTCGCCGGGATGACGGCGCCGGACGGGTAGTGGATGGTCGACACAACCTGACCGGCGTGTCAGCATGACGCGTGCGGCGCTCCCGGCCCTGTGGAGCCGGGGCGGCGCCACCGCCTCGACCGCCGCGCCGTGTGGCGGGCGGCTCGTCCGGAACGCGACCGGCTGCGCGGCGGCGGCC
>NZ_JBHLZP010000044.1:0-28406 GCF_042429965.1 Actinoallomurus acaciae | reverse complement strand
CCGCAGGAACGCGGTGAGGACGATGAACGGCAGCGAGAGTGCGAGCGCGGACAGCGGCAGGTTCGCCAGCAGCACGAGCAGCGCGCTGCGCCGGTCGTCGGCCGGGAACGCCACCTGCCGCGCGCCGCGCGCGGACGCCTCGGCGTGGAACGCGACGGCGTCCGGCGCGATCAGGACCCGATGCCCGGCGGCGTAGGCGCGCCAGCCGAAGTCGACGTCGTCGCGGAAGAGGCCGAAGGCCGGGTCGAGGCCGCCCAGTTCGTCCCACACGTCGCGGCGCACCAGCATGCCGGCGGTGCTGACCGCCATGACCTCGCGGATGGTGTCGTGTTGTCCCTGGTCGAACTCGCGCGGGTCGAGGCCGGTCTCACGGCGTCCCGTCCGGTCGATGGCGATGCCCGCCTCGAGCAGCACACGCCGGTCGTCCCAGTCGCGCAGCTTGGGGCCGAGGATGGTCGCGGGCGGATGCTCCTCGGCGGTGGCCAGCAGGCGTTCGAGCGCGTCGGGCGCGGGCGCGGAGTCGTCGTGCAGGAGCCAGACCCACTCGATGCCGGACGCGCCGTCCGGGACCTCGATGGTCGACGCCGGATGGGCGAGCGTGGCGGTCACCGCGTCGGCGTACCGGGTGCGGGCCGGAAGGGTGATGAGGTTGCCCTCGCCGACGACCTCGGTGAGCATGGCCGGCCCGGCGTCGGTGCTGCCGATGTCCGCCGCGACCAGCCGGTCGACCGGATGGCTCTGGGTCAGCAGTGCTTTCAGTGTCTCCGGCAACCAGCGCGCGCCGTCATGCGTGACGAGTACGGCGGTGACGATATGGCGGTCGAGTTGGGGCGCCACTGTTCTCATCCGATTGGGTCAGCCGGACCGGGCTCAACTGCCCGGCACGGCTGACCACGATAGCGAAGGCGCCCGTCGAATATGTCTGGTCCGCTCAGCCGACCGAATCCCGCCGGCGCGCGGCCCGCGGGCGTTCGTCAGCCGGCGGCACGCTTGAGCTTGCGGCGCTCGCGCTCGGACAAACCACCCCAAATACCGAAACGTTCATCATGGCCAAGCGCATATTCAAGACACTCAGCACGTACATCGCAAGCGCGGCACACTTTCTTGGCCTCGCGAGTGGAGCCACCCTTCTCCGGAAAAAAAGCCTCCGGATCCGTCTGCGCACACAGGGCGCGCTCCTGCCAGCCCAACTCTTCACCGTCTGTGCCGTGCGCCAGCGGGATGAGCACCTCACTGCCCATAGCGCACCTCCTAGCCCCGTGGAGCCCCCCTGGTCACGCCTTCCCTCTCCCCCGGGAAGGCAGAACTACACCGATGAAATTACACGCGTGTCTGACCGCAGACGTCAAGCCGAATGAGATGCCGAAGGTCTAGCGAAGCTAAAGAAACCCGTCTGACCTGCGGAGACACGATTGCGAACCGTGCGGTACGGAGCGCGGACCGATCCGGGAGGGTGTTCGCTCCGTGACGCCTTTTGGGGGGCTTTCCGGATGACCGGTTACTCGGGCGGCCGGTACGGGTCCGCGACCGGCGACGAGTCCGACGGAGGGTTCTCCGGCTTGTCGTCCTCCGCCTCTTCGGCCTTGGCGGACCCGCCGAGGCCGCCGTAGGCGCGGGTCCACTCGCCTTCGAGCTCGTCGCTCTGGGACGACGGGACGGTGGGCTGCGGGGCGGAGGGCGGGCCGGACTGCGGCTGCGGCTGTGCCTGAGGCGGCATGGGCGGTCCCGGCGGGCGCCCGGGCTGCGGCTGACCCGGCTGACCGGGCTGCGGCTGGCCGGGCTGTGGCTGGCCCGGCTGCCCGTACGGGCCTGTGCCGTACGGTGCCGGCACGTAGCCCTGCTGGGGGTACTGCTGCTGCGGCGGCTGGCCGTAGGCCGGCGGCTGCTGACCGTAGCCCGGCTGGCCGTACGGCGGCTGCACGCCCGGCTGGCCCCAGCCCTGCTGCGGGTACTGCGGGATCGGCGGCGCCGGCGGCGCGGAGGTCTGGTAGGTGTGCAGGACGTAGTAGCCGCCGACGGCGAGCACGGCGAGCTTGGAGAGCCCGTACAGGAACATGGTCAGCTTCGCGGTGAGCGCGCTGTTGAGCAGGACGCCCGAGCTGACGTCACCCGCGCCGAGGCCGGCGAGCATGCAGATGATGGTCAGCAGCGCCACGACGCCGAGCACGATGAGGCCGGCGAGGGCCACGTTGCGGGCCTGCCGGGTCGGCGGGCCGCCGAGCCTGGTGGCGAGCAGCACGGCGATCACGACCAGCCCGACGGTGGCCACTCCGACGAAGAACTGGTCGGCGGTGACGAACTGGAAAGCCTCGATCGTGAAGGGCAGTCTGCCCCGGCCGAACAGCAGCGCGATCAATCCCGACAGGATCTGAAGAGCGACCGCTCCGAGCAGAACCCATGCTCCGGGCTCCCGCAGCCGCTGTACGTCTTTGTTCACGGACCAGCTCCAGTGAGTAATCGGTTTGTGTCAGCTTCGCACAAGCGGACGGCCCGTCGCATTTGGTCTGGCCCAGTGATGCCAGACTTGTCCGCATGCGCATCGTGGCACTCGCGGGCGGGATCGGCGGAGCCCGTTTCCTGCGCGGACTCCTGCACACCGCCCCCGAAGCGGACATCACCGTCGTCGGCAATACGGGCGATGACATTTCCCTCTTCGGTCTGCGGATCTGTCCTGATCTCGACACCGTGATGTACACCCTCGGCGGCGGCATCAATGAGGAGCAGGGCTGGGGGCGCGCGGACGAGACGTTCACCCTCCGGGAGGAGCTGGCGGCGTACGAGGTGGGGCCCTCGTGGTTCACCCTCGGCGACCGCGACTTCGCCACGCACATCGTGCGCACCCAGATGCTCGACGCCGGGTATCCGCTGTCGGCGGTGACCGAGGCGCTGTGCGACCGCTGGCGGCCCGGTGTCCGCCTGCTGCCGATGACCGACGACCGCGTGGAGACGCACGTGGTCATCGAGGATGACGCGGGAAAGCGCGCGGTCCATTTCCAGGAGTGGTGGGTGCGCCTGCACGCCGGGACGCCGGCGCAGAGCATCGCGGCGGTCGGCGCGGAGGACGCCAAGCCGGCCCCGGGCGTGCTGGAGGCGATCGAGGCCGCCGACCTGGTGGTCCTGCCCCCGTCGAACCCCGTGGTCAGCATCGGGACCATCTTGGCCGTGCCGGGCATCCGCGCCGCGGTGGCGGCCAAGACGGTCGTCGGGGTCTCGCCGATCATCGGCGGCGCCCCGGTGCGCGGCATGGCGGACGCGTGCCTGACCGCGATCGGCGTGGAGACCTCGGCCCGCGCGGTGGCCGCGCACTACGGCCCGGACCTGCTCGACGGCTGGCTGGTCGACACCGCCGACGGCGCCACGGCCGGGGACCTCGACGGCATCGCCGTACGGGCCCGGCCCCTGCTGATGACCGACCTGGAGGCCACCGCGGACATCGCCCGCGCGGCCCTCGACCTCGCCGGGGAGCTACGGCCGTGACCGAGCGAAGCGAGGGAACCAGAAGACACGCCCCCGTGGGCACCCCCACCGACGCAGGAGGGCCCGCGACCGGGGGAACCAGAAGACACGCCCCTGTGGTCACCCCCGCCGACGTAGGAGGGTCCATGACCGGGCGACGGCCGCCGACGAAGAAGGACTCATGACTCAGACGTTCGAGGTCTTCGGCGTGCCCGGGCTGCCCGAGGTCCGTGAGGGCGACGACATCGCCGCGCTGATCGCGGGCGCGGACCTCCGCGACGGCGACATCGTCGTCGTCACCTCCAAGATCGTGAGCAAGGCGGAGGGGCGGGTCCTCGTCGCGGACGACCGGGAGAAGGCGATCGACGCCGAGACCGTGCGCGTCGTCGCGCGCCGCGGCGACACCCGGATCGTGCAGACCCGGCACGGCCTCGTGCTGGCCGCCGCCGGCGTGGACGCCTCCAACACCGAACCCGGCACCGTGCTCCTGCTCCCGGTCGACTCCGACGCGTCGGCCCGCCGGATCCGCGCCCGGCTGCACGAGCTGACCGGCGTACGCGCGGGTGTGATCGTCTCCGACACGCTCGGCCGGCCGTGGCGGATGGGCCTGACCGACGCGGCGATCGGCGCCGCCGGCGTACGGCCGATGGACGACCTGCGCGGGCGCACCGACGCGTACGGCAACCTGCTCACGGCCACGGCGACCTCGGTGGCCGACGAGGTCGCCTCGGCGGCGGAGCTGGTCAAGGGCAAGCTGGCCGGCGTCCCGGTGGCGGTCGTGCGTGGCCTGTCCCACCTGGTCACCGAGGAGGACGGGCCGGGGGCGCGAGTGCTGGTCCGCCCCGCCGACGAGGACATGTTCCGGTACGGCTCCGCGGACGTCGTCGGGGCCCGCCGGACGATACGCGAGTTCACCGCCGAGCCCGTCGACCGCGCCGCCGTACGCCGCGCGGTGTCCGCCGCGATCACCGCGCCCGCCCCGCACCACACGACACCGTGGCGGTTCGTGCTGGTGGAGGAGGCCAAGGACCGGCTGCTCGACGCGATGCGCGACGCGTGGGAGGCGGACCTGCGCGGCGACGGGTTCTCCGAGGAGTCCATCGCGCGCCGCCTGCGGCGGGGCGAGGTGCTCCGGCGCGCGCCGTACCTGGTGGTGCCGTGCCTGGTGACGGACGGCGCGCATCCCTACCCGGACGCGCGCCGCTCCCGCGCGGAGCGCGAGATGTTCCTGGTCGCGATGGGCGCGGGGGTGGAGAACCTCCTCGTGGCGCTCGCCGTGGAGGGCCTGGGGTCGTGCTGGGTGTCGAGCACGATGTTCTGCGCCGACGTCGTACGCGAGGCCCTGGACGTGCCGGCGAACTGGGACCCGATGGGCGCCGTCGGCATCGGCCACGCCGCCGCGCCCCCGCGCGACCGCCCCCCACGCGACCCGGACGACTTCATCGAACTGCGCTGAGTCCGGACGGGCGCCAGGCGACCTGCCGCAGATTCCCCCGAAGACGAGCCGCTCGATGCCGATGCCGGCCAGGTCGTACTCCGCAGGGACCCGCCGATGAGGCCGAGGATGACGTCGAACGCCTCGCCGTCCAGGACCTGCGGGCCGTCTCCACGCGGCCCGGACGGCTCATCGGGCCGCGTCGAAGGCGGTGATCGCGGACGGGGGCTCGGCGAGGCTCTCGATACGCATCGTCGGTGTGACGTCCGTGTCGTCGATGTGGGCCCACGGGCCGTGGCGGATGTGCGCGGCGCGTATTCCGGCGGTCAGTGCCGGGCTGATGGCGTTGTCCCAGCGGTCCCCGACGTACATGCTCCGGTGGCCGGCCCGCCTCCCGTGAAAGGCGGGCGAAGAAACGCGGGTCCGGCTTGCGGAGCGGCCATTCGTGGCTCGTGCCGACCATGCGAGGGCGCGCGGCAGGCGTCCCGCGCGTCCCGGCTGGTTGCCCGCGATCCCGGCCCACAGGCCCGGCTCCCGCAGCGCGGCCGCGCCGGGCGCACGTCCGGGTACAGATCGTTCTCCTCGGTCCGCTCCGGCGACCCGGTCTGTTCCCGCCGCCCGCGTTCTCGAAGACCTGGGCCACGTCCCCTCCCCGGGCCGTCAGCGCGCCCAGGACGGCCGGGAAGGTGTGCCGGGGGACGCCGGGCCAGTCGGCCCCAGGCGGCGTTCTCACGCGTCTCGTCCACGAGGATCTCGCCGACACGTAGCTCGGTGGGGCGACGGATCCTCGCTCGCCGGGGAACTGGTCGCGACGCCTCGATCGGCGGCCTGGTCAGGTCTGCCGCAGCCAGCGCCGGGCCTGGCGGGCGGTACGCAGGCGGACGACCGTGACGCCGGGGAACCTCGCCGCCCGTGCGGCGGTCGCCTCGCGGCGGGACTCGGCCTGCGACCACGCCCAGCGGATCGGGTGGGACGCGCGCAGCCAGTCGCGGGCGCTCTCGCGGTTGCCGTTCCACAGTTCGCGGCGTGTCAGGGCGCGTGCGGCCGAGCGGCGTACGACGCGCCACATCACGGTACGCCGGGGCAGGTCCAGCCAGATCACGGTGTCGGCGCGCTCCCACAGCAGGTCGCCGAGGGCGCGGTGGTACTGGTCTTCGGTGACCCAGCGCTCCTCCGCCGCGAAGCGGCGCACGTCCGAGGCGAACTCCGGGCGCGGCGTCCACCCCGGGCCGTGGTGCAACGCGTCGAGTTCCCAGCGCGGCAGACCCCAGCGGGCGGAGAGCCTGCGCGCCAGCGTCGTCTTGCCCACGCCGGAGATCCCCGCGACCAGGACGCGGCGAGGGGGCGTCAAGACACGATGGGCAGGAAGTGCCCCACGCCGTCCGTGGCGCGGGCCGCGGCGACGCGTTCGGCCGGGACCTCGCCGTACGCCGTCGTGCGCTGGCGTGCCGGGCGCCCGGCGCGGGCGGCGATCTCCTCCAGCGCCGACATCGTCTTGAACGAGCCGTTCTCCGAGCCCGCCATGCGGCTGATGGTCTCCTCCATGAGGGTGCCGCCCAGGTCGTTGACGCCGCCCTGGAGCACCTGGCTGCACAGTTCGTCGTCCAGCTTGACCCAGGAGCACTGGATGTTGGAGATCGCCCCGTGCAGCAGGATCCGCGCGAGAGCGTGCACCGCGCGGTTCTCCCGCCGGGTCGGGCCGGTACGGGCCAGGCCGGCGAGGTAGATCGGCGCGTTCTGGTGCACGAACGGCAGGAGCACGAACTCGGTGAAGCCGCCCGTGCGCTCCTGGATCGAGCGCAGCAGCTTCAGGTGCGCCACCCAGTGCGCGGGCGTGTCCACGTGCCCGTACATCATCGTCGAGGTCGTCGGGATGCCCAGCTCGTGCGCGGTGGTGACCACCTCGACCCACTCGGCGGCCGGCAGCTTGCCCTTGGTGAGGACCCAGCGCACGTCGTCGTCGAGGATCTCCGCGGCGGTGCCGGGCAGCGAGTCGACGCCCGCGGCCTTGGCCTCGGTCAGCCAGTCGCGGATGGACAGGTTCGTCCGGGACGCCCCGTTGACGACCTCCATCGGGCTGAACGCGTGCATGTGGATCTCGGGCGCGCGCTTCTTCACCTCGCGCGCCAGGTCAAAGTAGGCCGTGCCGGGCAGGTCGGGGTGGATGCCGCCCTGCATGCAGACCTCGGTCGCCCCGGCCGCCCACGCCTGGTCGACCCGGTCGCCGACCTGGGACAGCGAGAGCGTGTACGCGTCGGCGTCGGTGCGCCGCTGGGCGAAGGCGCAGAACCGGCAGCCGGTGTAGCAGACGTTGGTGAAGTTGATGTTGCGGGTGACGACGTACGTCACGTCGTCACCGACCGCGTCGCGGCGCAGGTCGTCGGCGAGCCGGGCCAGCGCGTCCAGCTCCGCCCCGTCGGCCTGGAGCAGCGCCAGGGCCTCCTCGTCCGTGATGCCGCCCGGGTTCCGTTCCGCGCTGCGCAGCGCCGACGCCACGTCCGCGTCGAACCGCTCCGCCGGGCGGATCCGGCCGCCCACCTCGGCCCAGTCGCCGTACACCTCGTCGAAGTCCTCGCGGCGGTCGGAGCTGCGGCCGGCGGTGTCGATGGAGACGTGCAGGTCCGTACGGCCCTGATCGGCCCAGCCGCCGTCGGGCTCCTGCCAGGGCAGGCCCTCGGGGATGACGTTCTCGCGGGCCAGGCCGGACGGCTCGGCGAGCGCGGCGACGTGGGCGGACACGCGCGGGTCGAGCCAGGGCTCGCCGCGCCGGACGTACTCGGGGTAGATCGTCAGGCGTTCGCGCAGCGTGAATCCGGTCTCGGCGGTGCGCGCGGCGAGGTCGTCGATCTGGGGCCAGGGACGCTCGGGGTTGACGTGGTCCGGGGTCAGCGGTGAGACGCCGCCCCAGTCGTCGATGCCGGCCCGCAGCATGAGCGCGTACTCGGAGTCGACCAGGTTGGGCGGTGCCTGTACGCGCATCCTCGGGCCCAGCACGAGCCGGGTCACCGCGATCGTGGCGGCGAGCTCCTGAAGGTCGGCGTCGGGCATCGACCGCATCTTGGTGTCCGGCTTGGCGCGGAAGTTCTGGACGATGACCTCCTGGATCCCGCCGTACTCCCGGGCGACCTTGCGGATCGCGAAGATGGACTCGGCCCGGTCGCGCACGGTCTCGCCGATGCCGATGAGGATGCCCGTGGTGAACGGCACGCTGGACCGCCCCGCGTCCTCCAGCACGCGCAGGCGTACCGCCGGGTCCTTGTCGGGCGAGCCGAAGTGCGCCTGGCCCCTCTCCTCGAACAGCCGGCGCGAGGTCGTCTCCAGCATCATGCCCATCGACGGTGCGACCGGCTTGAGCCGCTGGAAGTCCTGCCAGCTCATGACGCCGGGGTTGAGGTGCGGCAGCAGGCCGGTCTCCTCCAGGACCCGGATCGCCATCGCGCGGACGTAGGACAGCGTGTCGTCGTAGCCGTGGGCGTGCAGCCACTCGCCGGCCTGCTTCCAGCGGTCCTCGGGCCGGTCGCCGAGGGTGAACAGCGCCTCCTTGCAGCCCATGGCAGCACCCTGGCGGGCGATCTCCAGAACCTCGTCCGGGCTGAGGTAGGGGGCGTCGAGGCGGCCGGGCACGGTGGCGAACGTGCAGTAGCCGCACCGGTCGCGGCACAGGCGGGTCAGGGGGATGAACACCTTGCGGCTGTAGGTGATCACGCCGGGCCGGCCCGCCGCCTCCAGCCCCGCGTCGCGTACGCGCGACGCGTGGTCGAGCAGCGTGCCGAGCTGTTCTCCCCGGGCGCCCAGCAGGACTTCGGCCTCGGTGACGTCGAGCGCCTTGCCGTCGCGGGCGCGGGCGAGGGCTCGTCGGACGGCGGTCGGCGAAAGGGGCGCGTCGGCGAGATCACTCATGTCCGGAACATACGCCGAGGCCGTTCCCGGTATTCCCGCCGCCCCGGCGACGCGGCCGAACCTTCAGCGGCGCTTATCGGTTCCGTGCAGAAATCCTCGCTGGTGCTGAACGGTTTCGCCGCGCACACTTAAGCAGCGAAACGCAGAACAGTCCTTACCGCAGGGAGACCGTCATGGCCTGGTTCATGCTGTCCTTCTTCATCGTCCTGGCGCTGCTGGGCCCCCTCTACGGCGCCGACACCCGCGACGGCCGCCCGAGCCGCTTCGCGCCGGTGTGGCGGCCGGTGTGGCAGCCCGTGTGGCGCCGTCAGAACGCGCGATAGTCGCGTACGGACATCCGCGGCCCGCGGCGCGGCGGGCCGCCGCCGGACAGCTCCAGCATCCGGGTGACCCGGTAGCGGTGCCCGGCGTACGGCTTCAGCAGCTCGAGCATCCCGGCGTCGTCGACCTTCCGCCCGGTCAGAGCCCAGCCGACGATGCCGGGGATGTGGTAGTCGCCGACGGAGACCGCGTCGGCGTCGCCGAGGGCCCGCTGCCGCACCTCGGCCGACGTCCAGATTCCGATGCCCGGGAGCGAGCGCAGCCGCCGGTCGGCCTCGGCCGTGTCGAGGACCTCCAGCCGGCTCGCCACCCGCGCGGCGCCGATGATCGTACGGGCCCGTACCGCCTCGATCCCCGACCTGTGCCACTCCCACGACGGGATGGTGACCCAGACCCGGGGCGGTGGCGGCACCCGTAGCGGCCACCGCAGATGCGGGGGCCGTGGTCCGGGCGCGACCTCGCCGAACCTCCGGACAAGGTAACGCCAGGCGCGCCAGGCCTCCTTGCCGACGACCTTCTGCTCCAGCACGGCCGGCACGAGCGCCTCGAAGACGTTGCGGCTCCGGCCGACGCGGAAGTGACCGAACCGCGCGGCGGCCGTGCGCAGGATCTCGTGCTCGGGCGTGAACGACGTCGGGTCGTCGGCGGCGCCGAGCAGCTCGGGCAGGCCGTCGAGCAGCCACTCCGCCCCCGGCCCCCAGGCCCGGCCCTCGACCGTGTCGCCGCGCCGCAGGACCCGCAGCGTGCCGGGGCCCTCGGGCGTCGTCGACGCGCGCCACACCGCGCCGTCGGGGCCGCTCGTGTACGCCGGATCGCCCGAGCCGCGCCGGTGCGGCCCCAGCGTCAGGTTCAGGTCCACCGGCCACGAAGGCAGCCACTCGCGGGTGAGCATGGTTCTCATCTTGACCCTAACCTGCGCGGCTCGATGCCGTTCGACGGTGTCACGAGGCCTGCAGGGAGGCGAACCAGCGTACGACCTGCGGCATGGACCGGAACGCGGATCCGTTGTGGTCGGTCGCGCCGACGTCGGTCAGGGGCGCGTCGACCCCGTGCGCGCGCAGCTGCGCCTGGCAGTGCCGCGCGTTGAGGATGGTCACGTCCTTGTCGCCGTGCGCGGCGAAGATGCGGATCGGCACCGTGGGCCGCCAGCCGGAGCAGGTGTCGTCGTTCTCCCGCATCGCACGGGCCAGGGAGCCGCCGGGGTGGTCGAGCCGCGTGATGAACTCCGGCCGGAGCAGCTCCCGCGGCGTCGCGGGCAGTCCGGCGAAGATCTGCGGCGCGCCGTGGTCACCGTCGAAGAGGGTCTCCACGGTCTCGCTGTACGGCTTCTGGAACACCTCGGACGGCGACGTGTAGAAGTGGTACAGCCGGTTCATCGACGTTATCCAGTAGCCGAGGTAGAAGGTGACCTCCTGCGGCGACAGCCGGTCGCCGTGGAGGCCCACCGGGATCTCGGCGTGCTCGACGTCGTACGGACCGCTGATCGGTGCGAGTGCGGCGAGTCGCCCGCGCGGCTGGAGGGCGCGGCCCAGCGCCATCGCCGCCGCGCCTCCCTGGGAGAACCCGGTGACCCTCACCTTCGAGGTGAGCGAGCGGCCGTGGCCGGCGGCGACCTCACGGGCCGCGCTGAGCATGTCCAGCGAGGCGGTCGTCTCCGAGGCGTGATCCATGTACGGGTGGTGCCCCGGCCCGAGACCGAGCCCGAGGTAGTCGGGGGCCACCGTGCCGAACCCGGCGGCGGCCACGAGCGTCGCCGCGGCCCGGTCATAGCTCTCGGCGGAGGTCGTCGCCGCGTCCAGTTTTGTGGCGTTCGTGCCGTGTTCGTAGGCGACGGTGCGCAGCTCACGGTCCTTGCTGCGCGGCAGGATGACCAGCCCGCTCGCGGTGGTCGGCGCTCCCGTGGGGGTGATCGTCCGGTACACGACGGCGTACTCGTCGATCCCGTACCTGGGCGCCGGCGACCCGAAGTTCATGTCGTCCAGGTACGAGGCCGTCTGCTCCCGGGACAGGCCGACGATCTTCTTGACGGAGACCACGCGGCCCCGTCCGTCCGAACCGTCCCGGTGCAGAGCCGTGTTGACGACGTGATGTGAGGTGGCCGACAGCTGGCCGGGCGCCGAAACGACCCCGGCCAGGGCGAGACCCGCGAGAGCGGCGGATGAGGAGATCTTCATACCGACGAAACTAGGCACGCCGCCGGTCCCGCCCCAGCCGGTCAGGCCCCGGGTCGGGGTGTATCCAGCACCACCGCCGCGCCGGACTCAGACGTCGCTGGAGAACCGGACCGCGGTCGGCGGAAGCTGGGTGCCGGGCCACAGCCGCAGGCCGCCGCGCAGTTCGTTGCCCGCGCCGACCATCGCGCCGTCGCCGATCACGGTCTCGTCGAGCACCGCGCCCGCGCAGATGCGGGCGCCCCGGCCGATCACCGAGCGGGAGACCCGCGCGCCCTGCTCGACCACGGCCCCGTCGAAGAGCACGCTGGACTCCACCGTCGCGCCCGACTCGACCACGGCCCCGGCGCCGACGGCCGTGCCGCCGGAGACGGCGGCCTCCGGGGCGACCACCGACCCGTTGAGGAACAGCACGCCGCCGCCGGGCGTGACCGCCGGCGACGTCATCCGGCCGAGCACCAGGTCGCACGAGCCCTGCACGAACGTGCTCGGCGTGCCCACGTCGAGCCAGTACGCGCCCTCGACGTACCCCATGATCGTCTCGCCGGCGGCGAGCAGGCCGGGGAAGGTCTCGTACTCCACCGAGACGACCCGGCCCTCGGGAATGGCCTCGATCGCCGAGCGCCGGAAGACGTAGCAGCCCGCGTTGACCTGGTTGGTCGGCGGCTTCGGCGACTTTTCCACGAACTCGATGACCTTGCCCTCGGAGGTCGTCGGCACGGCGCCGTAGCGGCGCGCGTCGTTGACCAGCGTCAGGTGCATCGTGACGGCCGCGCCGGACTTCTCGTGCATGGCGATCTGGGCCGCCAGGTCGTGGCCGGACAGGATGTCGCCGTTCAACACGATGACCGGGCTGTCGGCGTCGCACGTCAGCTCGCGTGCGGCGTTGCGGATCGCGCCGGCCGTGCCGAGCGGCTCGTCCTCGGTGACGTAGACCAGCTCCAGGCCGAGCCGCGACCCGTCGCCGAACGCCTCGGTGAACATCGACGCCCGGTAGGACGTCGCGAACACGATGCGCCGGATCCCGGCCGCGCGGGCCTTTCTGAGCTGGTGCTCCAGCAGTGGCACGCCGGCGGTGGGAAGCAGCGGTTTGGGGGTCGAGATGGTCAGCGGCCGCAGCCGCGTGCCCTTACCTCCGACCAGCAGAATCGCTTCCAGCGTGTCCCTCCCTCATCGGTGTGGCGGCCACACTACTGTTCGGCGGCGCGCTGGTAGGAAGCGAGATGCGCCTCGGCGGACGCCGTCCAGGTGAACTCCGCGGCGCGGGCGGCCGCGGCCTCGGCGAGCGTGCGCCGGCGGGCGTCGTCGGCGATCAGCGTGCTCAGCGCCTCGCCATTGCTCCCGGCGTCGGGCTCGGTGATGGCGACGGCGTCGCCGCCCACCTCCGGCAGCGACGAACGCTGCGTGGTCAGCACGGCCGCGCCGCACGACATCGCCTCCAGCACCGGCAGCCCGAAGCCCTCGCCCCGGCTCGGCAGCGCGACGACGAGCGCGCCGCCGAAGAACCCCGGCAGCGACGACCAGCGCAGATAGCCCGGCCGCAGCACCCTCAGCTGGTGCGGGACGTCGGCGAGCGCCGCGTCGACCTCGTCGTCCCAGCCGCCGCTGCCCGCCAGCACGAGCGCGGGCGCGTCCTTCACGGCGTCGGCGGCGCGTACCCAGCCGCGGATCAGGTTCGGGACGTTCTTACGGGGCTCCAGCGCGCCGAGGAACGCGATGTACGGGTGGCCGTGCAGGCCGAGCCGGTCGGAGACGCGCCGCCGCTCCTCCTCGCCCGGCGGGTGGAAGATCGCGTGATCGACGCCGTGGTAGGCGACGTCGATGCGCGTCGGGTCGGCCCGCAACAGCCGGACCATCTCGTCGCGCGTCGCCTTGGACGGCACGATCAGCCGGGCCGCGCGGCGTACGGCCGTGCGCGTGGCCGACTTGATGTAGGTCGCCTTGACCGGGTTGTGAACCTCCGGCTCGGCGAAGTAGGTGACGTCGTGGATCGTGACGACCACGGGCACCCCCGGCCGCAGCGGCGTCGAGTAGTACGGCGCGTGGATGACGTCGGCGTCGACCTGCTTGGCGACGAACGGCAGCCCGGTCTGCTCCCAGGCCAGCCGCGCCGGCCGGTGCACGATCGCCGGCGGGCCCGCGACCACCCGCGCCTTCGGCGCGAGCACGGCGTAGCGCTCCTCATCCGATCGCTGGCAGGCGACGGCCAGATCGGCGTCCGCGCGGTGCAGCGCGGCGATCAGGCCGTCGACATATCGCCCCAGCGCACCGCGATCAGCGGGTACAGCGGTCGCGTCGACGAGGACCCGAGGCACCACGTTGACAGTCGCCCCCTCGTTAGGTGCCGAAGTGGTGGGGATCACTCCCCGATCGGAAGCCTACGCCGATCAGTCCGGAACGGGGGGACGTCACTATTTCTTGCGCGCCCTGATCAGCACGATGCTGCCGCGGTCGTTGGGACTGCGACGGTCCGCCAGCGCCACGAGGGGCGTGAGCGGTGCGGCGGCGTTGAACCCGACCCGGCCGCCGTACGCCGACAGCGACAGGTAGAGGCGCTCGGTGGTCCGGCTGCGGAACTGGTAGGAGTAGTCGGCCAGCTCCATGCCGCGCTCGGTGAGCAGCCCGGCCAGGCTCTCGTGCGTGTAGGTGTGCTGCACGTGGTACTTCTCGCAGTGCGCCTCACGGAGCTTGGGCCAGTCACGGGACCGGCTCAGCACGTCGGCGGACATGAAGAGCTCGCCGCCCGGCTTGAGGATGCGGGACATCTCATCCAACGCGGTGCCGCCGTCGTCGAAGTGCTCGATCGCGCACACCGACAGCAGCGCGTCGAAGGACTCGTCGGCGAACGGCAGCTTGAGCGCGTCGCACTCGATCAGCGCCGGCGTGTGCCTGAGCGTGCGGCCGTAGAGCATCTTGCCGCGGGCGAGGTCGATGGAGACCGCGTGGGCACCGCGCTTGCGCGCCTGCCCGGCCCAGTAGCCGTCACCGCCGGCGACGTCGAGCACCCGCTTGCCGCGCAGGTCATCGCCCATCCAGCGGAGAAGCGTCCCGGCCTCACGGTAACGGCACACGTGCACCTGATGGCCCACGAAGGCCTTTGCGTCGTTGAGTTTCATCGCGACCCCACTCTACGGGCGAAACCCCCAAGGTATCCGCTGATCACCGACTGTTCACCGGCCGCTCACCGCTGCTCCCGGACACCGACTACCCTGACCGGGTGATCTCCCGGCTGCGAGCGAGTCGCCTGCCGCGCGTGGCGCTGGTCGTCGTCGCGCTCGTCTTCTGCGTGTACGGCCTGGCCTCGCGCTGGGACGACACCCGGCACGCGCTGACGGCCTTCTCCTGGCCGTACATGGTGGCCGCGCTTCTCGCCGGCGTTCTCGGGCTGGGCACGTGGATGCTGGGCTGGCGGTCGCTGCTGGCCGGGATGGGCTCACCGCTCCCCATGCGGGCGGCCGTGCGGGTCTACTTCGTCTCCCAGCTCGGCAAGTACATCCCGGGCTCGGTGTGGGCGCTGGTGGCCCAGATGGAACTGGCGAAAGAACACCGCGTACCGCGCCAGCGGGGCGCGACCGCCGCGCTGCTGGCGATGGCCACCACGATCGCGACCGGCTGCGCGGCGGCGGCCCTGACGCTGCCGCTGACCTCGTCCGATGCCACGCATCGCTACTGGTGGCTGCTGGTCCTCGCGCCGATCTTCCTGGCGCTGCTGCACCCGCGGATCGTGGCATGGACGCTCAACCGGGCGCTCCGGCTCGCCCGGCGCCAGCCCCTCGACCGTACGGCGGGCCTGGGCACGATGATCCGCGCGGTCGCCTGGACGGCGGTGGGCTGGCTCCTGTTCGGCGCGCACGCCTGGCTGCTGGTGCGCGCGGCGGGCGGGTCGGGCTTCTTCCTTTCCACGGGCGCGTACGCGCTGGCGTTCACCGCCGGGTTCCTGGTCGTCATCGCGCCGGGCGGCGTCGGCGTACGGGAGGCGGCGCTCACCGTCGCGCTGGGCCCGGTGCTGCCCCCGGGCGCCCCACTGGTCGTCGCCCTGGCCTCCCGGGTCGTGATGACCGTCGCCGACCTGGTGTGGGCGGGCGGCGCGGTACTGCTGGGCTCCCGCCATCCGGCCGTCGAGGAGGCCGAACTCCTGGAAGAACAGCCGGACGCCCGATGAGGCGCCCCCCGGCCTGACCACAGGCCGCCCGCGGGAACAACTTCGGCGGTTCGCGACTTTCACCGTGAGACGTCGTCGCCGTACGGGCGGCGCGCCCGGGAGGAGACATCTCATGGCCGGCGAGACCTTTACCGTGACCGACGCGACCTTCGACGAGGCCGTGCTGGCGAGCGAAACGCCCGTGCTGGTCGACTTCTGGGCGAGCTGGTGCGGTCCCTGCCGCATGGTCGCCCCGGTGCTGGACCAGATCGCCGCGGAGCACGGGGACAAGCTCAAGATCGCCAAGCTCGACTACGACGCCAACCCCAGCGTTCCGGCGCGCTACAGCGTGATGGGCCTGCCGACCCTGCTGCTGTTCAAGGGCGGCGAGCCGGTGCAGCAGATCGTCGGGGCCAAGCCCAAGCGTGCCCTGCTCAAGGAGCTCCAGCCCCACATCGAGGGCATCAACGCCTGAGACCCCTTCCGGCCGCCGGTTCGCTACGCGCCTTTCTGGGAGGCGGCGGCCTCGGGCCGCAGATCCTTCAGGCGGAGCCGATGGCGTGGTTCGTGGGGAAGCGCGATCGCGTGGATGACGCGCAGGTCCGGTCCGACATGGAGGAGCTCCCCGGACTCCATCGGGCGCCAGGCGGGGTTGTCGTCCATGCGTTCGCTGGCGATCACGACCGCGGGCGCGCCGGCCAGGTCGCTGGAGTGGACACGCATGCGGCCGGCGGTGCCGTTGTGGTCCAGGTGCCGGTCGCCGTGCTGGCCGCCGCGCCGGCGTTCGAGCACGTACAGGGCGTGGGTGTCGGGGTAGCGCAACGCCCACAGCCCGTCGGCGGTCGTCAGGACCAGGTTGAGGGAGTAGACGGGCAGGTGATCGGCGATCCAGCGGGCGGCGCGGACGACGCCGCCGGCGACGTCCCCGCCGTGGGCCCGAATCTCGCGCGTGATCAGGGCGAAGAACCGCTCGGAGTCGGTGTCACCGTGGACCAGCGACAGGTCCGGGCCTAGCTCGGCGTCGAGTTCGGCCAGGTTCTCGACCACGCCGTTGTGCGCGAACAGGCGCCCGTCCTGTTCGAACGGGTGGGTATTGCGCATTTCGAGGCCACCGGTGGAGGCGTAGCGGATGTGGGCGATGAAGGTCGTCGACTCGACCTGCTCGGCCTCTGCGGCGAACCGCCGGTCCTCGTACGCGGCGATGGGCGCCTTGCGCACACACGGGGAACCGTCGGCGTCGAAGTAGCCCAGCCCGGTGCCGTCCGGCTCCCGCCGGCTCTGGTCGCTCAGACTGTCGGGGGCGTCCAGCAGCCAGAACGTGGCGTGCGTACGCCGCGGCGCACCGCTCATGCCGAACAGACGACACATCGCGCACTCTCCTCACGTCTTGATGCCGTGAGCGAACGCACCGGCGTCGCCCGGGTCCCGATGAGGCTCATGCTGCCGGTGCAGCCGCGGCAGGGCCCGGCGGATGTCCTCCAGGAGCAGGTCGGCCAGGTCATGGCTGAAGCCGTTGCGGACGACGATCCGCAGCACCGACAGGTCCGTACGGTTCGGCGGGAACGTGTAGGCGGGCACCAGCCACCCGTGTTCGCGCAGGGCGATCGAGACGTCGAAGACCGTGAAGTTGGTGATCTCCTCGCGTAGCCGGAACGCGAACACCGGCGCCTGGCCGCCGTTGGTGATCAGTTCGAAGGGCCCCAGCGCGGCGATCTGGGCGGCCAGCCGCGTCGCGACGTCCCGGCAGGTGCGCTGGACGCGGCGGTAGCCGTCGAAGCCCAGCCGCAGGAAGTTGTAGTACTGCGCGATGACCTGGGCGCCGGGTCGGGAGAAGTTCAACGCGAAGGTGGGCATCCGCCCGCCCAGATAGTTCACGTGGAAGACCAGGTCGTCCGGCAGCGCGTCGGCATCGCGCCACACCACCCAGCCGACCCCGGGCATGACCAGCCCGTACTTGTGGCCGGAGGTGTTGATCGACGCCACGCGGGGCAGCCGGAAGTCCCACACCAGGTGCGTGTCGAGGAACGGCGCGATCATCGCGCCGGAGGCGCCGTCGACGTGGATCGGCACGTCCAGACCGGTCCGCTCTCGCAGGTCGTCCAGTGCCGCCGCGACCTCGGCGACGGGCTCGTAGCTGCCGTCGAACGTCGAGCCCAGGATGGTCACGACCCCGATGGTGTTCTCGTCGCACCGCTCCACCGCCGCCGCCGGGCTCAGGTGGTAGCGGTCGCCCTCCATCGGCACGTAGCGCGGCTCGACCTCGAAGTAGTCGGCGAACTTCTCCCAGCAGACCTGGACGTTGACGCCCATCACGAGGTTCGGCCGGTCGGCCGGCCGGCCCTGGGCGCGGCGGCGGTGTTGCCAGCGTCGCTTGAGCGCGAGACCCGCCAGCATGGCGGCCTCGCTCGAACCGGTCGTCGAGCATCCCGTCACCCGCCGCGGGTCCGCCGCGTGCCACAGCCGGGCCAGCATGTGCACGCACCGCAACTCCAGCTCGGCGGTCTGCGGATACTCGTCCTTGTCGATCATGTTCTTTTCCGCGCACTCGGCCATGAGCCGCCGTGCCTGGGGCTCGGCCCAGGTGGTGACGAACGTCGCCAGGTTCAACCGCGCGTTCCCGTCGAGCATCAACTCGTCGTGCACCACCTGATAGGCGGTCGCCGGCTCCATCTCCCCGTCCGGAAGGGCGTACCGGGGGACCGTCATCGGCTCCCGGCTGAAGAGCGGATTCACCTCCAGGTCGCGCACGGAACGATCGCCGCGCTGCGGCTGATTCGACGCCATCTGCTGACTTCCCCCGCTGGTAGGGGCGGTGACCGGCGTTCTCGAAATTCCCCGCGCGACGCGTTGCGACGCCCAAGCGATCTTCAACCTTGACCACGCGCTTCCCCACGCGCGCACGATCGGGGGCGGCGGGCCTCGCGGGCATCAGCGGCTGAGGAGCTGCTCCAGGTAGGCGACCCAGTGCGGCTCGGCGTCCACCGGCTTGACCCCCGCGCGCAGCCGAGCGGGCTCGCCCGTCGCGTAGAAGCGTCTCAGCGCGTCCGTCAGGGACTCCACGTCGTCCGGATCGCACAGCAGGCCGTCGATGCCGTCACGCACGTTGTCGGCGAGGGTGCCGGCGCGGGTGGCGATGACCGGGACGCCGTGCTCGTACGCCATGAAGACGTTCTGCGACGCGGTGGCCGTGCGGTAGGGCAGCACGAGCGCGTCGGCGCGGGCGAACAGGCCCGGCACGTCGCCCGCCGGGACGTACCCCGGCCGCAGCTCCACCCGGTCGTCCAGGCCGAGCGAGGAGATCAGCGTGCGCGTCTCGTCCGTCCCGCCCCAGAACTCCCCGGCCACGGTCAACGTCACGCCGTCGAGGTGCGCGAGGGCTCTCAGCAACACGTCCAGCCCCTTGTACGGCCGGACGATGCCGAAGAACAGCAGGTGGTTCGCTGGGCCGGCGTCGGCGGTCACGACGGGCGTGCCCCCGGGAGGCGTCGGCAGGTGGGCCGGCAGGTCCGCGGTCAGGACGGGCGTGCCGGGCGCCAGGTCGCGGGCGAGCTGCGCCTGCTGCGCGGAGTGCACCAGGGCGCCGTCCACGCGCCGCAGCAGCCGTCGCATCAGCGGGACGTCGTAGGGCTTGCGCTCGTGCGGCAGGACGTTGTGGCAGAGGGCGATCAGGCGGGGGCCGCCGCGGCCGAGGCCGTACGCCATGCCGAGGTAGGCCGGGACCTGGACCGGCGAGAGCACCACCAGCACGACGAGGTCGAAGGAGCGCAGCCGCCGCCCCGTGCGGACCCAGCCGTCCGGGCGGTACCAGGCCAGCGTGCGGTGGGTGCCCGGGAACGGCACCCCCTCCGGAGTGGAGATCGTCTGCTCGCCCGGGTAGAGGAAGCCCGGATACTGGGCCTTCCACGACTCGATCGTCACGTCGTGCCCGGCCGCGGCGAGCCGGTGGGCCAGTTCGGTCGTGTGGTGTGCGCCGCCGCCCTTGTAGGGGAAGGCGGGCCCCACGATCGCTATCTTCACGTGTCTCCCCGCGACCGCACGATGAGGTCGGCGAGCAGGGCCAGCGACGCGATGATCATGCCGGTCACGAAGATCATGACGGTGTTGTTCGCGAACCGCACCGGGTGCGCGATCATGTCGTAGACGCCCTTGACGATGCCCAGGCCGAGGAGCCACAGTGCGGGCGGCATCAGCACCTTGAGCGGGTTGAAGTACATGACCATCCGCAGCACCTGAAGGATGTAGCGGTAGGCGTCTTGCACGAAGTGGAACTTCGACTTTCCGGCCCGCTTGGCGTAGTCGATCGGAACATACCGGACGTCATGCTGGTTGGACATGAACGCCAGCGTGATCGTGGTGACGCAGGAGAAGCCGGGGGGCAGCAGCTTGAGGTACGGCTCGGCGACGTCCCGGCGGAAGGCGCGCAGGCCGGAGTTGAGGTCGGGGATCTTCTGCCCCGCCAGCCGCTCGGCCGTCTTGCGGATGAACCACTTGGCCGGCACCCGCAGGATCTTGTGCGTGCCCTCCTCGCTGGTCCGCGCGCCCACGACCTGGTCCACGGCCGGGTCCTCGTCGAGGATGTCGACCAGGTCCGGGATGCGCTCGTTGGGGTAGCTCATGTCCGCGTCGGTCCAGACGACGATGTCGCCCTTGGCCTGCTGGGAGCCGATGCGGCGCACGGTGCCCGAGCCACCGTTGCGGTGGAACGGGACCACCTGCATGGAGGGGAAGTTCGGCGCCGCCTCTTGGAGCCGGGCCAGCGTGCCGTCGGTCGAGCAGTCGTCCACGGCGAGGAGCTCATAGGTGTGGCCACTGGCATCCATCGCCTTGCAGATGCGCTCGACCTCGTCGATGACGTGGTCCTGCTCGTTGTAGCACGGCAGGACGATCGTCACGTGGGGCGTGTCAGTCACGCATGGCGAGGATACTCGGACTGGCTGGTCCACGAGCCAAGGGTACGCACTGTTCACCCTGCGTACACGGGAACGGCCATCCAGACGTTGATCGCCAGTGACCATGTGCCGTGAGGTGCGGCGACGAGGCTGCTCGAATCGCGGCGGGTGCTGACGTGGTAGACGCGCCGCGCCGTGCCGTACGGCGCCACGTCCAGGGAGTTCGCGCCCAGCAGCACCGGGCGGCGACCGGCCGCGACGACCTTTTCACTGATGCGCTCGACGTCCTCCGACGCGGCGGTGCTGGAGCCGGGCCGCACCTTGATCCGCCCGGACGGCACATCGCACATGCCGCGGATGAGCTGGGTGAACCGGTCGGCGGTGACCCGCTCGATGATCAGCACGGTGGCGCGGGGGCCGAGGCTGCGGCACATCGACCGGGCCTGCGCCACCTCGCCCTGCTCCGTCGGGGTGGTCATCATGCCCGCGGAGGTGACCACGGTGGGCACGAGGATCAGCAGGACGCCGACGACCGCCGTGCCGCCCGCGATCTCCGGCCCGAACCCCAGCCGCCGCACGTTCCGCGCCGCCCAGGCCAGCAGCCACAGGGCGAACAGCAGCAGGCCGGGCAGCACCACGACGATCAGCCGCCGGCTCGCCCAGGGCTGGTCCGGTGTGATCCCCGGCCGCCACAGCGTGGTCACCGTCGTCCACGCGATCAACGCGTACGGCAGGAGCCAGTCGGTACGGTGGCGGAGCAGCAGCTCGCGCAGGAGCAGGCCGGCGCCGATCGTGGCGAGCAGTACCGCCGGCACGCCGATGTACCAGGTCACCCAGTGCAGGCTCAGCTCGGAGTACTGGCGGTACGGGTCGAGGGGCAGCCGCAGCGACTTCTGCAACGCCGCGATGAAGGAGGCGTTGGCCGCGTCGTCGGGGTTGTGCGGCACGCGCCGGACCGTCTGCAGGCTCGGCCGGGCGGCGAAGAACGCCATGACCGCGAAGACCGCCGCGAGGGCCAGGTCGGGCAGCCGGAACCGGGTGAGGTTCGGCAGGCCCCACCTGCGCACGACGACGACCGCCACCGCCGTGACCACGAGCACGGCCCCGCCGATGTAGAGCAGTGGGACGAGTGAGCCGCGGACGTAGTGGAGGTACGGCCGCGACAGGGTGTACCCCTCGATCATCCCGGCGCCGACGCCGACGACCAGCCCGGCGAACAGGGCCGAGCCCGTGCGCCGCCGCAGCGCCACCAGCAGACCGGCGTACGCCACCACGGGCAGCACGTCGCGCAGCCCGTCGATGCGCACCAGAATGGTCAGCCCGAGCGCGAGGCCGCCGAGCAGCGCGGGCAGCCTGCGGTTCGCCCGCACGGCGTCGAGCGTGAGGGCCAGCCCACCGCACATCAGCACGAGCGCGGCGGTCTCGCTGTAGATCGACCGCGAGATCATCATCATCGGCCAGACCAGCGCCAGCAGCAGCGCGCCGGCCGGCGCCCACCGGGCCCCGACGAGGCGCGCGGTCAGACCGCCGAACGACAGGACGGCCAGCGCCCCGATCACCGGCATCATGGCGAGCATGGCGTACGAGCCCGCGAGGCGCCCGACCGGCGCCAGGATCATCGGCATGCCCGCCATGAACTGCGGCCACAGCACGCCGCCGCGCTGGTAGAACGCGGGGCTGCCGAACGACAGCGCGGGGTCGGCGCCGCCGAACGGGGCCAGGGCCGGGTGGATCGGCAGCGACCCGTGGCCGGCGAGCCAGGTGGCGAAGTTGAAGTACGACGCAGGGTCGCGGCGCACCACGATCTGCTCTGAGAAGGTCAGGAGCTGCACCGCGCAGAAGGCCGTGGTGACGGCGAGGAGCCCGCCGACCGTCCACCATGAGCCCCAGTGCGCCGCGGGCGGACGCACCGCCCGCAGGCCGAAGGTCAGCACGAGAGCGGCCACCGGCACGAAGAGCGCGATGGCGGGCAGCGGCGTGAACACGCCGGCCATGAGCAGTGGCAGCGCGACCGCCAGCCAGCAGACCAGCAGGAGCGCCGGGGCGACGGTCAGGCGGGCCAGGAAGACGCCCGCGCGGGACTCGCCCGGGTCCTTCCTGTCCCGCTCATCCGTCGGTTCGGGAGCGACTACCGACACGACGATCCGCCACCTCCGCCCTGGAGAGGGGATCGCCCTGAAGGCAGCGCGTCCGTACGGTCCCGGACCAGCTCATCGACCAGCACAAGCAGCCAGGCTAGAACACGCAGAGCAACGGAGGGGTTTCCCCGACGCGAACCTCGTGCGCAAGGGGAGGCCGCGCGACACCCCCGACGGCAAACGGGAACACAAGAGACAGGCTCTAGTCTTCACTCTCATGTCTCATCCCGTCGACCTGCTGCGAGGGGCGCTGGCGGCCGAGCCGTCCCGCCCGCTCGTCACCTTCTACGACGACGCCACCGGCGAACGCGTGGAGCTTTCGGTGAAGACCTTCGACAACTGGGTGGCCAAGACGGCGAACCTGCTGATCGACGGGCTCGCCGCCGACCCGGGCTCCCGCGTCGCGCTCGCCCTGCCGGTGCACTGGCAGACCGCCGTGTGGCTGTTCGCCTGCTGGTCGGCCGGGCTGACCGCGGTTCCGGTGGACGAGGGCGAGATCCCCGCCGACGCGGACATCGTGGCCGCCGCGCCGGGCCGGCTGGAGGCCGCGCTCGCGACCGGGGCCGAGGTGGTCGGCCTGTCGCTGCACGCGCTCGGCGCGCCGCTGGAGGAGTGCCCGCCCGGCGTCACCGACTACGCGGTCGAGGTGCGCTCGTACGGCGACCGCTTCACCGCCCCGGCCGACGCGGACGCCCCGGCGGTAAAGGTCGGTGGCGAGGTCATGAGCGGGGCGCGGCTCGTCGCCGCGGGCGAGGCGCTGGGACTGCCGCCCGGGACCCGCACGCTGACGACTGTGTCCTACGCCACAACGGAAGGGCTGATTTCCGGGCTGATCGGGCCCTTTGCCACGCAAGGATCAGTAATAATCTGCCAAAACCTCGAACAAACCGGACTGGATCGACGTATATCCCTGGAAAGGGCCACCGCGTTGGTCACCTCACCTAGCCTCTAGGGCCGAATGTTCAGCGACTATGAGTACCCCGAGTACGGCGACCCGCTCGGCGACAAGCCGAAGCGGGGCGTCATGTGGCGTGTGCTCGGCTGGGTGTCGATCGGGCTCGCCGTGGTCCTCGTCGGGACGAGCCTCGTCGCGTACGGGACGTACCGCAAGCTGCAGGGCAACATCACCCAAGAGGACGTCACCGCCGAGCTCGGCTCGCACCGGCCGCCCAAGCTCAACCAGGCCCTCAACGTCCTGCTGATCGGCTCGGACCAGCGCAACGGCGCCAACGCCAAGTACGGCAAGGCGGAGGGCGAGCGCTCGGACACGATCATCCTGCTGCACTTCTCCCCCGGCGGTCAGAAGGCCATCGGCATCAGCTTTCCGCGCGACTCGATGGTGAATCTCCCCTCGTGCAAGACCGCGAGCGGGAAGACCATCCCGGGCGGCCTGAACATGATCAACTCATCGTTCAACAACGGCGGCGCGGGCTGCACCATGCACACCATCGAGACGCTGACCGGGATCCGCGTCGACCACTTCGTCAAGGTCGACTTCTCCGGCTTCAAGCGGGTCGTGGACGCCCTCGGCGGCGTCGAGATCTGCCTGCCCCAGCGGGTGAGCGACAGGGACAGCAAGCTGTACCTGTCCGCCGGCCGGCACATCGTCAAGGGCGACACCGCCCTCGCGTACGTGCGCAACCGGCACGGCCTCGGCGACGGCTCCGACACCGACCGGATCAAACGCCAGCAGAAGTTCCTCGGCGCGGTCGTGAAGAAGGCCACCAGCAACGGCACGCTGACCAACCCGGGCAAGCTCTACAGCTTCCTCGACGCCGCCACCAAGTCGGTCACCACGGACAAGGACTTCACCGTCGACGAGATGAAGAAGGTGGCGAGCAGCCTCCAGGGCATGTCGGCGGGCAAGGTGCAGTTCATCACCGTGCCGTGGGGGGCGTACGCGCCGGACCCCAACCGGATCGCCTGGCGGCAACCGGACGCCGACAACCTGTTCGCCGCGGTCCGCAACGACAACAAGATCCAGACGCCGACGAAGGTCCAGAAGGCGAGCGTGCCGCCGGCGCAGATCAAGGTGCGCGTGCTGAACGGCACCGACACGGCCGGCCTGGCCCAGCGGGTCGGTGACCAGCTCACCGCGCGCGGCTACTCCGTCGCCGGCATCGGGACCGCGACGACGAGGCCGGGCAAGACCGAGTTGCGGTACGGCAACGGCGCCGACCAGCAGGCCGCCGCGCTCGGCCAGGTCGCCCCGGCGAGCACGCCGGTGCCGGACCAGTCGGTCGCGGCCGGAGTCGTCGACCTGGTCCTCGGCCCGGACTGGAACGGTCTCAAGGGCGCGCAGTCCACGGCGATCCCCAAGTCGTCGGACGCGGTCACCGCGTCCGACGACCCCTGCAAAACCTGAGAGCTTCTGGAGAGTTTTTCGACCCGGCGTCCGATCATCGGCCCGGATAGGTATGGTCGTTCGCGGCCCCGGGCCCAGCCCCGGGGGCACCTTCACCGTCGTCCCTCAACGGAATCGATGACTTCGCCGAGCACACCTCACACGACACCGCCGGCCTCTCCGACCGGCATCCCGGCCGATGCCTCCGCGGTCGTCCCCGCGCCGCGCGACGCGGTCGTCGAACAACGTCCCGCGCCACGGCGGCGCGACCCGTTCTTCGACAACGCCAAGTTCATGGCCATCGTGCTCGTCGTGGCCGGTCACTCGATCGTGGACCTGCGCGACGTGCGCGTCGCGCACGCGCTCTACATGTTCGTCTACACGTTCCACATGCCGGTCTTCATCGTGGTCACCGGCTACTTCTCCCGTAACTTCACCTTCAGCGGCCGCAAGGCCCAGAAGCTGATCGTGAATCTCGGCGTGCCGTACATCGTCTTCGAGACCGCTTACTCCACCTATCACTGGGCGGTCGGGCACTCGAAGTTCGAGATCAGCATCCTGGATCCGTACTACCTGACCTGGTTCCTCATGGCGCTGTTCCTGTGGCGCCTGTCCACACCGGTCTGGCAGCAGATCCGCTGGCCGGTCGCCGCCGCCGTGGTGATCTCACTGCTGTCGGCCATGACCGCCCTGCCGGGCGAGCTCGAGATGCACCGCACGCTCGGCCTGGTGCCGTTCTACGTACTGGGCCTGGTGCTCAAGCCGGAGCACTTCGAGACGCTGAAGCGCCCGATGGCCCGGGTCCTGGGCGGGATCACGCTCGCCGCGGCGCTCGCCTTCACCTACTTCATCGCCGACCGTCACATGACCACCGAGTGGATGTACTGGCGTAAGGGCAACGCCGACATGCACGTGAACAACCTCGTCGGGTCAGGTATGCGCCTCGGCCTTCTGGTGGGCGCGGGCATCCTCGTGTTCGCGTTCCTCACGATGGTGCCCGCGCGCCAGACCTGGTTCACCAACCTGGGCGCGGCCACGCTGTACGCCTACCTGCTGCACGGCTTCGCCACGAAGCTGATGGAGTACATGGGCTGGTACGACACGCCGTTCCTGCACACGCTGCCCGGCGTGGCCGTGACGGCCGCGGCCGGCGCGCTACTCGCGACGCTCCTGTGCACCCCGCCGGTGCGCTGGCTCATGCACTGGGCGTTGGAGCCGGACATGTCGTGGGCGTTCGTCCCGCTGCGCCGTCCGAAGAGCGTGTGAGCACCAGCTCGGCCCAGCGGTCGCAGACGAGGTCGAGGGCGTAGGACCGCCGCACTTCCTCGTTCGCCCGCGCCCGCTCCTCCTCCCAGCGGCCCTCGGCGACGACCGCCGCGATCGCGTCGGCCATCGCGGCCGGGTCGTCGTGGATCCAGTGGGGGTCATAGATCCGGTCCGAGCCCTCCCAGGGCAGCAGCGCCGGCACCGCGCCCGAGGCCATGCCCTCGGCCGGCGCCAGGTGGAAGCTCTCGTCGTCGCTGGTGGACAGCACGAAGCCGACACGCCGCAGCCAGGAGGCCACGTCGGGCCCGGCCGGGTCGAACACCACGCCCGAAGCGAGCAGCGGCGAGCGGCGGATCCGGTGGAACAACGCCTCGAACCTCTCCCGCTCCTCGCTGCGGTTCCAGATCCACGGCAGGTCCCAGGGCAGCTTGGACTTGATGAAGAGCGTGAATCTCGGGTCGTCGCGCCGGAGGCGTTCGAGCACGTCGACGGCCAGGTCGAGCCGCTTGCGCCACGGCGCGAGGCCGATGAAGCCCAGGTGGTGCTCGGCGCCCGGGAGCTTGGCCCGGCCGAACTGCGCGTCGTCCACCCAGTTGGGGATGACGGTGACCTTGTCGGCGGGCCAGCCCGTCATCTTGCGGGTCAGGTCGGCGTAGTGGGGACTGACGCACACCACCTGGTCGACGGCGTCGATGTCGAGACGGCCCGGCCACGCGCCGTACAGCTCGAAGCGGTGCAGCCGGACGACGAGGCGCTGGTCCGGCCGTCCGTTCTTCTTGAGCCACTCGCTGTACCAGATGGCGTTCGGCCCACACCACTCACAGACCACGACGTCCGCCCACGAGGCCATCTCCTGGCTGACCTCCGGGTCGTGTTTGCCGAGCCCGGGCCACTGGTCGACCCGCACCTCCACGTTCGGCAGGGAGCGCAGGTGGTCGAGCAGCCGGGTGAAGAACTTCAGGTCGTGCCCGGCGA
This sequence comes from Actinoallomurus acaciae, assembly GCF_042429965.1. Classification (NCBI taxonomy): domain Bacteria; kingdom Bacillati; phylum Actinomycetota; class Actinomycetes; order Streptosporangiales; family Thermomonosporaceae; genus Actinoallomurus; species Actinoallomurus acaciae. The sequence goes on along the minus strand of NZ_JBHLZP010000044.1, from coordinate 1,370 downwards.
CCACGACCTTCGTGGGGCCCGCGCCCTTCGGGGCGGGCGGGAGGGCCTGACGCAGGTAGCCGCGGAGCCGGCCGGCCGCGGCCTGAAGCGTGAACTCGCGTGCGGCCCTCAGGCAGCGGTCGCGCGCCTCAGCGTACGTCGCGGGCCCGGCCGCCTCGGCGAGGACGTCGACCACCTCATCCTCGGTATTGGCGAAGAGCGGGTAGTCCGAGCCGAGGAGGTTCTCGTGCATCGGCGTGCGGTTGAGCACGACCGGCACCCCGAGCCCGCCCATCTCCAGGACCTTCGTGGACAGTTCGAGACTGGCGTCCAGGTCCGGGTGCCGCCAGGACAGCCCGATGTCGCAGGTGGAGGTCACCCGCATGGCCTCGGCGCGTGGGTGGCCGCCGTGCCAGACCAGGCCGGGGGTGGACTCCAGCGCCACGCGCATCCGGCGGGAGAACCCCGGGTCGGTGCGGTCGTTATGGATCTTGTCGCCGACCATGTGCAGCTCGGCGTCGACGCCGCGCGCGGCCAGGCGCCGGGGCAGCGCGGTCATCTCGTAGGTGTTCCAGCGCGGCGCGAACTTGCCGGTGTAGACGAGCTTCAGCGGCCGGCCGGGGGTGTGGTCCGCCGCGGGTTCCAGTCCCTCGGGCACCACGACGACCGGCGGGAACAGCACGCATTTGCCGGCCGCCTTGTGCAGCATGCCTTCGAGGAAGCAGCGCAGCTCCTCGGTCTGGCACAGCAGGAAGCGCGACGCCTTGGCGACGGCGGCCAGCTCGCCGCGGACGCCCTTGTTCGGCCGGGCCGCCATCTCCGCGGCGTTCTGCGGCACATCGGTCAGGTAGGTCCACAGCCGTCCGGCCAGTGGCGTCGCGGTGACGCGCACCGCGAGCCGCCGCCCGCGCACGACGATGAGGTCGTACGGCTCGGCGGCGTCGAGCTCGGTGAGCAGCTGGGCGGCGGCCTCGGCCGACAGCGGTCCGGTGGCGTCCTCGGGCCGGCGCCGCACGGTCACTCCGGGGAGCCGCTCCAGGGGGGCCACGAGGCGGTCCGTGCGCACCTGCGCCTTCAGCACGAGGGTGGCCTCGACGCCCGCCTCGTGCAGCGCCTGCACCATCGCCTGGGCCCAGATCGCCGACCCGTCGATGATGTTGAGGTCCACGTCGCCGTACACGAGAGCGCGCACGCGATTTCCTTTCCCGGTGTTGGTTTCGGTCATGGACGATCGAGGCCGAAGCGGGTGCGGAGGCCGGCGAGCGCCTCGTCCAGGGGCGTGTCGTGCCTCAACGTGGCGTCCCAGCCCAGCCCCGCCAGGCCCGGCGCGGAGCCGAGCAGCACGAGCGGGCGGCCGCGGCCCCGCGCGACGTCCATCAGGCCCAGCAGGG
>NZ_JBHLZP010000043.1:0-28688 GCF_042429965.1 Actinoallomurus acaciae | reverse complement strand
CGGCCTGCGCGTCGCCGGCGACCCGGACGCCCCCGTCCGTACGGTGGCGGTCTGCGGCGGGGCCGGCGACTCGCTGCTGGGCGCCGCGCGCGCGGCGGGCGCGGACGTCTACCTCACCGCCGACCTGCGCCACCATCCGGCCTCGGAGTTCCGTGAGGCGGGCACGACGGCGCTGGTCGACGCCGCGCACTGGGCCACCGAATGGCCATGGCTTCGCGACGCGGCCGGGCTGTTGGGGGAGACTAACGTTGAGACCCGAATCTCCGCGGCCAACACCGACGCCTGGACCTTTCGATCCCGTGAAGGAAGTACGTGAAAGCAGCACCTGAAGCCCAGCTGCGGCTCCTCGACCTGCAGGAGCTCGACACCGCGCTCGACCGGCTCGACCACCGCAGGCGCGCGCTGCCCGAGCTGGCGGAGATCGAGCACGCCGAGCAGCGCCTGCGTGAGTTCGGCGACGCGCTGGTCGCCGCGCAGACCGAGATCAGCGACATCGACCGGGAGCAGAAGAAGGCCGAACAGGACGTCGACCAGGTCCGCGCCCGCGCCGAGCGCGACCAGAAGCGTCTCGACTCCGGCCAGGTCTCCTCGGCCCGCGACCTGGAGAACCTCCAGTCCGAGATCACGTCGTTGCAGCGCCGTCAGTCCGACCTTGAGGAGATCGTTCTGGAGGTCATGGAGCGGCGCGAGGAGGCCGAGACCCGGCTCCGCGCGGTCGAGGCCGACCGGGAGACCAGTGAGAAGGTCCTGGCCGAGCTGGCCGCCCGGCGCGACGCCGCGTACCGCGAGATCGACGGCGAGGCCGAGCTGACCAAGCAGGCACGCGTGGGTGTGGTCACCGACATCCCCGGCGACCTGCTGAAGCTGTACGACAAGCTGCGCGACCAGCAGCGGGGCGTCGCCGCCGCGGCCCTGCTGCGCGGCCAGTGCCAGGGCTGTCACCTGCAGCTCAACACCGTCGAGCTGAACGAGATCCGCGCCGCCGCCCCGGACGACGTCATCCGCTGCGAGGAGTGCCGCCGGATCCTCGTCCGTACCAAGGAATCCGGCCTGTGAGACTGATCGTCGAGGCGGACGGCGGATCGCGGGGCAACCCGGGACCGGCCGGCTACGGCGCGGTCGTACGCGACGCCGTCTCCGGTGAGGTGCTCGCCGAGGCCGCCGAGTCGCTCGGCGTGACCACCAACAACGTCGCGGAGTACCGCGGCCTGATCGCCGCCCTGACGAAGGCCGCCGAGATCGCCCCCGGCGCCGACGTCGAGGCCCGCATGGACTCCAAGCTCGTCGTGGAGCAGATGTCCGGCCGCTGGCGCATCAAGCACCCCGACATGAAGCCGCTGGCCATGGAGGCGCGCAAGCTCGCCTCCGGCTTCTCCTCGGTCCGCTTCACCTGGATACCGCGCGAGCGCAACAAGCACGCCGACCGGCTCGCCAACGAGGCGATGGACGCCGCCGCCCGGGGGCGGGAGTGGTCCGCGTCGTCGTCCTCGGCGTCGTCCTCGGCGTCGTCTTCCGCGTCGTCGTCCGCCGCCTCGGCCGTGCCCGACGATGAGGAGCCTCATCGAAAGACCTCGCCCGGCTGGGCCGCCCCGTCCGGCGTACCGACCCGTACGCTGCTGCTCCGGCACGGCGAGACGCCCCTGTCGGCGGAGAAGCGCTTCGCGGGAGTCGGCGAGATCCCGCTGACCGAGACGGGCGTGCTCCAGGCGAAGGCCGCGGCGAAGGCCCTGGCCGGCCGCTCCATCGACGCGATCGTCTCCTCACCGCTGGGCCGGGCGCGCCAGACCGCGCAGGAGGTCGCCGACGTCCTCGACCTGCCGGTCCGCACCGATGACGGCTTCCGTGAGACCGACTTCGGCGACTGGGAGGGCTACACCTTCGCCGAGGTCCGCGAACGCTGGCCGGCCGAACTCGACTCCTGGCTCGCCGACCCGTCCGTGGCCCCACCGCACGGCGAGAGCTTCGCCGACGTCGCACGCCGCGTGAACACCGCGCGCGACAAGCTCCTCGTACGCGCCCGGCAGCAGACGGTCCTGGTCGTGTCGCACGTGACCCCGATCAAGCTCCTCGTACGCTCCGCGCTGGAGGCACCGCCGTCATCGCTGTACCGCATGTTCCTGGAGGTGTCCTCGATCTCGGAGGTCGACTGGTACGCCGACGGCCCCGCGGTGCTCAGACGCTTCAACGACACCCACCATCTCGGCTAGGGACGGCGCCGGCGCACGGTAAAATGTCAGACTGGTGGACGAGTCGGCCGGGCGGCCGCGGCGGGGGCCTCACCGCCCCCGGCGAGGAAGGTCCGGGCTCCACAAGGCAGGGTGGTCGGTAACACCGACCCGGAGTGATCCGCGGGACAGTGCCACAGAGAACAGACCGCCTCCGCGTCCGCGGAGGTAAGGGTGAAACGGTGGTGTAAGAGACCACCAGCGCCCCAGGCGACTGGGGCGGCTCGGTAAACCCCACCCGGAGCAAGGTCAAGAAGGGCCCGCCACGGCGGACCCGCGCAGGCGCCAGAGGGCAGCCGGCCCGAGCCTGCGGGTAGACCGCTCGAGACCGCCGGCAACGGCGGTCCTAGATGGATGGCCGCCCCTCCGCTGACGCGGAGGACAGAACCCGGCCTACAGGCCGACTCGTCCACTGTGCCGGCCCGGGGGGCGACCCCCGGAGCCCCCGCTGTGGGGGGCCTCCGCCCCCCACGCCCCCCGAGGGCTGAGGCTCGGGAGAGCCTTCGCGATCGTTGGGTGGTGGCGGTTCGCGAGGCCACGCGTCGGCCAGGGCGGTGTGCATCCTGTTGATGCCTGGTTTCGCTTGATGTGCGAGACACCCTAGGTTCGTCGAATCCAGCGGTCTCGCCTGCCGTCTCCGTGGAACTGGCTCAGGCGGGCCGCAGCGAGCACCTCGCCGGCTAGTTCGCCTGGGGCGAGCCTGCCGAGCGCAGCATGAGCGTCCCGCCTGGTCGACAGAACCCTTCATGGAGCAGGGCGATCGGTTCGTCGGGCCGTCCGGGTGGCCTTCGAAGATCTTTAGGTGGCGATGGTCCCCCTGCCACCGGCAGGGGGACCACTCCGGCTGCGTTCCGGCTAGTCCTCGGCCATTACGGTGAAGGTGAATCCAATGCTCGTTGGACGGCGTAGTGGGACGTTGCACTTGATGCGGCGCAGTGCCTCGTTCCTGCTGAGGCCGAGGCCTTGTGCGATGAGGCGTTCCGGGCGTACCGGTACCGGGTCCTCGAAGACGACCTCCACCTGGACCGGCCACGGCTCGTCGAGCCATGTCGGCGAGGTGTCCAGCCGCCAGGCGTCCGTCCAGTCCAGGGTGAAGCGGTTGCGGCGGGCGAACAGTGGATCAAGCAGCCTGGACGCCACCAGTTCCGGATCGTTGACGCGGTAGCCGTGGAGTTCGGCCGGGTCGAAGGATCTGACCGGCACTCGTTCGTGCACGGTGAGCTTGCTCGTCCGGTCGCAGGATACGCAGCGGACCAGCAGCCACACGTCCAGTCGCTTGCTGTTGGCGTTGACGCGGAATCTGCCCTCGCCCGTGGTGGCCGACTCCGATCGGCAGGCCACGCACCGCAACGACAGCAGAGGCAGCCTGGTTCGACGGACGACCCAGGGCAGCACGATATGAGGTTGTGAAGACATGAGCCCTCTAGACCTGACACGAGGCCGATGACGCGCGGCCTCAAACGCTTTACGACCGGGCGCGCAACGGCAGCCCGGCAGAACCGACGGGAACGTCGGTTTGAAGGTGAGCGGAAGAAGGTGTCAGGTCTGAAGGGCAGGCGGGGTCACGCGGTCTTGTCCTCTGTCCTCACGACGGCGGGGTCGCAGGCAACCTACGGGAACGCGGGAGGAGAGCCCAAACGGTTTTCCCGGCCATCGGGAGCCAGGGGAGAGATAGTGCCCGAGGAACTCCAGGCGAGGCGCAGAAGCGCGGAAGGCCCCGCCCACCCGGGAATCGGGGGAGCGGGGCCTTGGCCGTTGAAGGTCAGCGGCGGTAGTCGCCGTAGGAGTTCCAGTCCTCCGGGCGCTTGTCCTTGTCGTTGTTGCTGCCGTACGAGTTGCCGTACGGGCTGCTCGGGTACGCCTGCGTGGCGTTGGGGTCGTCCGACGGCTGGCCCGGGGCCGGCGGCGAGCCCGAGTCGTAGCCGGGGGAACCCGACCCGTAGTTCCCGTACGAGGACGACGACGAGGAACCGCCGTAGGAGGAGTAGCCGCCCGTGGACGACGACCCGTACGAGTCGGAGGACGAGCCCGAGTAGCCGGTGCCCAGCGGGTCGTCCGAGCCGTACGGCGACGGGTCGCCGCTCGACGAGTAACCCGAGGACGAGCCGTACCCGCTGTCGTACGAGGACGACGAGCCGTCGTAGGAGGACGACGAGCCGTACCCGCCCGTGCTGCCCGAGGAGGACGAGCCGGAGTAGCCCGTGCCGAGCGGGTCGGAGCCGTAGTCCGTGGACGACCAGCCGCTGCCCGCCGAGGGCGGGCTCCCGGCCGACGGTGAGGAGCCGTACGACGACCCGTACGAGGGCGAGGAGGACGACGAGCCGGATCCGTACGTCGAGCGCTCACCGGTGCCCAGCGGATCGTTCAGCGGGTCGTTCAGCGGGTCGTAGCCCGCGGCCGGCGCCGGCTCGCTCTCCGCGGGGCCGCCCGAGTTGCGCTTGCGGTCCGACTGGATCTTGGCGAGCAACTCGTCCACGCTCGGCAGCCGGTTCTCGTCCTCGCCGCCGGACGACGGGGCGGGGCCGGACCTGCGGCAGGCGGTAGCGGCGCCGGCCCGCGGGCCGGTCGGCCACGAGCAGGCGCACATCCTCCAGCGCGCGTACGACGGTGTTGGGCAGGTCGCGCGTGAGGCGCCGCCCCTCCGTGACCCCGTCGGCGTCCGGCTTGCGGCCGAAGACCTGGCGGAACCACGTGGTCAGCGCGCTCGGCCATTCGCCGTACGCCGTCGCGACCGTCGCCAGCGACCGCAGACAGTGGTCCCTGAGGGCGCGATCGACCGCCTTCGGCAGGCGTTCGTCATCGTCGCCGCTCTCCCGGGGGAGCTCCTCCCACAGGCGGCTGCACACGATCTGCAGCAACGCCGGGTCGATGGCGGCCTCGCCGGCGCCCAGTTCGTCGACGAGCCGCCCGGCGCTCGCCGCGAGCGGGTGGCCGGTGTCGCTCAGCGGCCCGCTGACCACCTGACGGGCGGTGGAGAGGCTGAAGGCGCGCAGCGGGAACCGGGTGAGCTGCCGGGCCGGCATCCCCGAACGCACGAGGAGTGTCTGGAGCTCGTCGAGGTTCTCCGTGCGGACGGCGATGAGCAGATGAAGGTCGTGCCGGGCCGCCGTGGCCTCGACGAGCTCGTCGGCGAACCGCCGCCGATGGTCGTCCCTGTCGCGGGTGCCGGAGAAGAGCAGGTCGGTCTGGTCGATCGCGGCGAGCACGGGGACCGCGTCGCCGTGCCGGTCGACGCCGGCGTTCTTGCGCACGAGGCCGCGGATCGAGGAGCCCGCGATGCGCGTGGGCGAGTCCTCGGGGTACCAGGACGCCAGCAGCGCGAACGTGAAGGGGTTGATGTCGGGCAGGGCGGCCAGCGGGAAGTCGGCCAGGAACGCCAGCCGCCCGATGGGCAGCACGCGTGGGTCGGTGCCCGCGCCGAGCTCGGGCAGCACGCCGGCGCGCAGCAGGGAGGTCTTCCCCACCCCGGCGGGGCCGTGGAGGATCGTCACCCGGTGATCGCGCCAGAGTTTCGCCAGGGCCGCCGCCTCGCGGGCCCTGCCGTGGAAGATCGCCTCATCCGCCGTGTCGAACGGACGTGAGCCGACGAAAGGGGAACGCGTGCTCATGAGCATGATCACGTCATGACCGGGATGACCAACGGGTCGTGCTTCGGCGGGGTGATGACGACTACACCTACACCGGTCCTTGCCGCGAAGCCAACGAAGTCAAGGCGGAAGTCTGGCCGAATGTGGAAGTCGCCGGGCCCGCTGGAAACCCTGACGTCAGAGTTTGTTGTCGAACCCCGCTCCGTCGGCCATCTCTCGGGTCGGGTGGATCGCCTCCAGGACAGCGCTCGTGAGAACGGGGTTGTCGGCGGATCGCAGGAGGTCAGAGGTGACTCCCTGCAGATCGATGGTGAGCGGTGGCATGATGCCTCCCCGGTGAGTCCGCTGCCCGGTCCGGATTGTCACCACAATATAACTCGTTTTCCTGCGTTTTCCTGCATGTGTCGCTAATTGTCATTTAGGGCGATCCCTATCCATGTATGTCATATGACACACGCGCACGGGAAGATTTTCCCTCCGCGTAGGTGATTGCGCCGTTTCGGACATAGTCTTGCTAATCATCGGTGAGACCGGGTGATGCGGAGGCAACCGAGTGGCTGGGCCAGAGAAGACCGGCGCGACGCAGGACATGCGCGTCCCCCCGGTCTGGGGGAACGTTCCCCAGCGCAACAAGAACTTCACCGGTCGCGAGGAACTGCTGGCCGCCCTCCGCGAGGGAATCGCCAGCCAGGTCACCGCCGTGGTCCCGCAACCCCACGCGCTGCACGGCCTGGGCGGCGTCGGCAAGACGCTGACGGCGGTCGAGTACATCTATCGCTACCGGCACACCTATGACGTCGTCTGGTGGATCCCCTCCGACCAGCCCTTCATGGTCAAGACCGCCCTCGCCGACCTCGCCCCCCACCTCGGGTTGCCGCCCGCAGCGGTGAGCGGCATCGAGGACGCGGCCAAAGAGGTGCTCGACGCCCTGCGCCGGGGCGAGCCGTACGACAAGTGGCTGCTGGTGTTCGACAACGCCGACCAGCCCGAGGACCTGCTCGACAGCATTCCGCGCGACTCGGGGCACGTGCTCATCACCTCGCGCAACCATCGCTGGGAGAGCCTCTTCGACGCCGTTCCGGTCGACGTGTTCCGCCGCGAGGAGAGCGTGGAGTTCCTCACCAAGCGGGTACGGGGCGCGATCAGCGCCGAGGACGCCGGGCGCCTGGCGGAGCAGTTGGGGGACCTGCCGCTGGCGCTGGAGCAGGCCGGAGCGCTGCTGTTCGAACGCGGCATGAGCGCCTCGGAGTACCTGGAACAGCTCGCCGACCGCACCAGCCAGCTGCTCTCCCAGGGTCGGCCGGCGGAGTACCCGGTACCCATGACGGCCGCGTGGAGCGTGTCGGTGGCCAACCTCAGCGAGAGCCTCCCGGAGGCCGTCGACCTGCTGCGGATCTGCGCCTTCTTCGGCTCCGAGCCCATCCCGCGCGAGGCCATCGGCAAGGCGCCGCCGGGGCTGCGGCCCGAGGTCGCCGGCCTGATCTCCGACCCGATCCGGCTGGGCCGCGCGGTCGGCGAGCTCGGCCGGTACGCCCTGGCCCGGCTCGACATCCCCGCCCGCACCATCCAGGTGCACCGGTTGGTCCAGAAGCTGGTCCAGGACGAGCTGTCCCCCGAGGAGCGGGAGCAGATCCAGCACGAGGTCCACCTGCTGCTGGCCGCGTACAACGCCGGCGACCCCGACGACGACACGAGCTGGCCGAAGTACGGCGACCTCCTGGGCCACCTGGCGCCCGCGAAGGTGGCCGACTGCCCGACGCGCGAGGTACGGGCGTTCGCCATCCGGATGCTGCGCTACCTGTTCAGCTCCGGCGACTACCACTCCGCCCAGATCCTGGCCGCTGACTTCATCGACCGGTGGAGCGTCGAGTCCGGGCCGCAGCACCGCGACGTCATCGAGGTCCAGCTCGCGCAGACCAACACCCTGCGCGAACTCGGGAGTTACGAGGAGGCGTCCGCGCTCAACGCCGAGATCCTCACCGCCTCGGAGAAGGTACTGGGCTCCGACCACGACATCACCCTGCTGGCGCTGCGCGGGTCGGCCGCCGACCTGCGCGCCGTCGGCGACTTCCGCACCGCGCTCGACCGCGACCGGGAGGCGCTGCGCCGCTACGAGGACAAATACGGCCCCGACGACGCGGGCACGCTCCGCGCCGTCAACAACCTCGCCCTCGACTACGGCCTGATCAGCGACTACGCACAGGCACGCGAGCTGCACCACCGCTCGTTCATGGGCTGGAAGCAGCAGGAGAGCCGCACCGTCATGGCCAGCATGCTCAACGCGCTGAACGGGCTGGCCCGTGCGGTGCGCCTGGCCGGCGACTACTCCGAGGCCTGCGACCTCGGCGACGACGCGTACGCGATCGGCCTGGACGCGCTGGGCGCCGAGCACAACTGGACGCTTCGTACGGGCAAGGACCTGTCGATCGCGCTGCGCAGGTACGGGGAGCTGGAGCGGGCCGAGGAGATGGCGGTCCAGGTGCAGGACCGCTGCACCCGGCTGTTCGGCCTCGACTCTCCCGACACGCTCGCGGCCGCCATGTGCCTGTCCAACCTGTGGCGCACCGTCGGCCGCCTCGACGAGGCCACGGGCCTGGTCGCCGACTCGGCCGCGCGGTACACCAAGGTCTTCAGCGCCGACCATCCGTTCAGCCTCGCCTGCCTGAGCAACCTGGCCGTCCTCCGCCGCGTCCAGGGCAACCCGCAGGAGGCGCGGAAGCTGAACGAGCGGGCGCTCGCGGGACTGGAGGCCAGGCTCGGCCGTGACCACCACTACTCGCTCACCGTGGCCGTCAACCTCGCCAGCGACCTCGCCGAACTCGGCGAACTCGACGCGGCCTGCCGACTCGGCGAGGGCACACTGCGACGCCTGCACCGCCTGTTCGGCGCCGACCACCCGCTCACCCTGACCGGCACCGCGAACCTGTCGACCGACCTGATCGCGGTCGGCCAGACCGAACGCGGCGAGGAACTGGTCGAACAGACCCGGGCGGGCTACCAGCGAACCGTCGGGCTGAACCATCCGGACGCCGAGGTCTTCCTCGAAGGCCGACACCTGGACGCCGACTTCGACCCACCGCCGATCTAGGCGTGCTGCCTGGGAATGTCGGTGGCAGGCGACATGCCCAGGGTGGTGCTTGAACGAGGAGAGGGCCATTTGGTCTCGGTGTGGATTGCGGCATCTGCACCGGCGTCCAGGAGGTCCTCATGTCCCGCCGTAATGCCCCCCGCTGACCCCGACCGGGCGTCTGCGCCTGGCCCACCATGTCGTCGGGGACGCCTGGCCGCTGAACGCTTCGACGTCAGCCACACCACCGCCGCGCGCTGGGCTGCCCGCTTTCGGCAACGAGGCGCCGCCGACATGCGTGACCGCTCCAGCCGCCCACATCACAGCCCGCGCCGGACTCTACCGCAGGCCGAAGCTCACGTCATGGCGCTGCGCCGGGCACACCACATCGGCCCGCACCGGCTGGCCACCCGCACCGGAGTCGCGCCCTCCACCGCTCATCGCATCCCGACCCGCCACGGCATACCGCCCCCGAACGGCCGGTGACCGGGTGAACCCATCCGCCACTACGACCACTCCCACCCGGCCTACACCGCCCCCTGGGGGCGGGGAGTGTGTCCCGGACGGCGGAGTGTCCTGGAGGGCGGGACTTCGAAACACGCCCTAACCCCTGCTCCGGATCTCCTCCAGGTCCCGCGACACGACGGCGTGGATGTGGGTGATCAGCCGCTGGAGGTCGTGGCAGTACACCGTGGGGTTGCGGAAGCCGCGGCCGCTCCGGTAGCGGTGCGTGTAGTGGCCGGCGCCGCAGATCTGGTGCAACCGGCACTCCTGGCATTCGTCGGCCAGGGCCAGGTCGCGGATCTGCCGGGCCGCGATCGAGGGCAGCAGCAGTGCGGCCTCGAACGGGTCGCGGGACACGTGCAGTGTCGTGCCGGCCGCGCCCTCGTACGCCGACTTCAGCGTGTCGGCCTGCTCGATCTCGCCGTTGGTCTCCACCACGACGATGGCGACGGGAGACAGGCCGACCGCCTCACCCGTCGACGGGCGCCCGAACAGCAGCATCATGATCTCGTCGAAGAGGCGTACCTGCGTGGTCTTCTCCGGCGACCGGTACCAGCGGTCGAAGACGGCGACGAGCCAGTCCCCGTACGGGGTCGAGTCGTCGGGCGGCCGGGCGGGCGGAGGGGTGTCCCAGTTGCCGTGCGGGAGCAGGAAGTTGATGGCGGGCGGCTCGAACTCCAGCATCGCCTCGTACGTGCGCACCGGGTCGTTGTCGATGTCGATCGTGCTGAGCAGGCCGTTGAACAGATGCCGGTACGGCGCGGCGCGCAGCCGATCAACGCCCGCGCGTACGGCCTGGAAGCTGCCCTGGCCGTTCGCCCACTTGCGGTGCCGATCGTGGCCGTCCTCGTCGCCGTCGAGGCTGACCCCGACCTGCACGCCGTACTCGCGGAAGAGCTCCAGGAACGGTGGTTCGAGCAGGATGCCGTTGGTCTGGACGTTGAACCGCACCCGTACGTCCGGCGCGCAGGCGCTGAGCACCGCCTCGACGGTGTACCGCAGATGATCGACGCCGGCGAGCAGGGGTTCGCCCCCGTGCAGCGTGACGTCGACGCGGTCGAGCAGCTTCGCCCGCGCGTGCTCGGCGATCCGCATGGCGACCTGGTCGACGGTCGGCCTGGCCATCTTCCGCGGCTGACGGCGCCAGTTCTGGTCGGCCATCTCGTACATGTAGCAGTAGTCGCAGGACAGGTTGCAGCGGCTGTGCACCTTGAGGATGAACTCGCGGAACGGCGTGGGCCGCCAGCCTTTCCCCAGCAGCGCGCGGACGTCGAGGGTGTCCGGCCACTCTGGCGCGCCGAGCGCCTCTTGCCGCGATGCCGTCATGGGTCATGAACCGCCGTTGCCGATTGTCAGGGTCCACCGTTCGTGCTCCCGCGACTCTCCGGAGACGCGGATGATCTGCCGGTCCGAGGCCACCGGGCGGAACCCGGCGTCCTCGACCACCCGGCGGGACGGTGCGTTGGCCGGCTGGATGTAGGCGTCGAGACGGGTGAGCCCGAGCTCCTCGAACGCGTACGGGACGGCCAGCCGTACCGCCTCCGCCACATATCCGTGACCGGAGGTCGCCGCGAACCCCCCGTAGCCGAGCGAGCCGCGCGGATCGGGCACCTCCCGCTCGATCTGGTTGATGTTGACCAGCCCGGCGAGCTGCCGCGTGGCGTTCACCCGTACGACGAACCCGACCGCGTTGACTCCGTCGAACTTGGCGAGATACTCGCCGAACTCCGCAGCCTCCGTCGGGGCGAAGATCAGGCCACGGTGCATGCTCACGCTGTCCCGAGCCAGCGCGACGAATTCCTCCCCATCTTCGGCGGCCACCGGCCGCAGGGAGATGCGTGCCCCCACAAGCAACCTCACGCCGAGAAAAGTAACTCGCGGGAGCAAATGGGAAAACCCCGGATGAGTGGGATGGCTAAGCTTTTCGGATGTCGTCACCGAACCTTCGGCACGCTGCGCGCGCCATCATCCTGGACGAGGACGACCGCGTTCTGCTGTGCCGGTTCATGTTCACGCCCGTCGTGTGGGCGCCCCCGGGCGGGGGGATCGAGAGCGGCGAGTCACCCCTCGCCGCCCTGCGCCGCGAACTGCTCGAAGAGGTCGGCCTCACCATCGGCGCCGATCCGCCGCACGTCTGGCGACAGCGGGTCGAGTCGCCCGAATACGCCGCGGGCTACGACGGCGTGATGAACGACTTCTTCCTCGTCCGCACCGAGTCGTTCGACCCCCGCGGCACGCTGTCCGACGACGAACTCGCCGCCGAGAACATGGACGGCCTTCGCTGGTGGCGGCCGCAGGACATCGCCGCCTACCGCGGCCCCGACCTGTTCTCTCCCCGCGACCTCGCCACCCCACTGGCCGCACTGATCGCCCACGGCGTTCCCGCACGGGTTGTGAGACTCGGCCCGTGAGCGACGGAGTGAGCTACCCTCACGCCGATCCGCGACGCTACGAGAAGCTTCTCGTCCATGCCGAACGCCGCCTGGGACCGGTGGTACGCGGCGAGGGCGCGACCGTCGACGGACGCAACCGCGGATTCGGCATCGGCTTCCACGAGCATCCCGAGTACGACATGGTCTCGCTGGCGACGACGGGTGTGCGTTTCCAGCAGATCACCGGCCCGTGCCCGGAGGAGTTCGTGATCTCCGCCCGACCCGGCCAGGAGCGGGAGGCGGCGTATCTCCTGCATGTCGTCGCCGACCGGGCCGTGCGCAGCGGCAAGGGATTCGAGTACGGCGGCGGGTACGTCAACGCCGAGCCGCTGATCCCCGGCACGGGCATCGAGTTCCTCCTGGCCTCCTCGCATCCCTACGTCGAAGACCTCGATCTCTTCTACGACGACCAGGGCGAGCTCGCGCTGCGGTACATCACCATGATCCCCGCCACCCGCGCGGAGTTCGAGCTGGTACGCGAGCACGGAGACGACGAGGCGCTTCGCGACCTGTGGGAGTCGCGCGACACCGACCTGCTCGACATCTACCGGACCTCGGCCGTCTGACCCGGCCGGAGCGCTACGCGGCCGGACGCCCGCCGAACCGCCAGTCGTGAATCTCGACGCGTTCGTACAGCCCGGCGCGGGCGAAGGGGTCGTGCTCCATCAACGTCTCGGCGGCGGCCCGGTCGGGCAGTTCCACCAGCGACGCCGTCCCCATCCAGCCGGCCCCGTCCTCGGACAGCAGCGACCCGTGCGCGATGAGGCGTTCGGAGTAGGCCTCGGCCAGATGCCGGCGGCGTTGCTCGACCGACGCTTCGCGCACCGAGATCGGCACCGGCCTCCCGTGCGCGATGATCAGGAAGCGCCGATGGCCGGGGACGCCTCCGGCGAACTCCCACATCGTGCGCCCGAGAGTGTTGTGCCAGCGCCGTACCAGCACCTCGTCGAACACACCGGCCCGGTAGTAGGGCTCTTCGAACGCGAACTCGACCGCGGCATCGGCACCGGGCAGATCGACGATGTGCAGACTGCCGGTCGCCTCCTCGCCGTCGGCCGCCAGAGTGGGACCACGAGCGATCATCCTGTCGGCGTATCCGTCCATGAACGCCCAGTGCTCTTCGGCCATCTCCCAGCGCAGATCCCCAACGCCCGGCTTGTCACGACAGTAGAAGAAGTACTCCACCCCGCCTGACTACCACAGGCGGCGCGGGCTGCGGACCGGACCGGGGTTCTGTTGCGCTCCGGGGTCCGCCTCTGACCTGGAGCCGAATCTCGCCGACACGGGAAGCGATCGGTGACAACGTCCGACATGCCCCGGCTTGAAGGGCGCTCGATGATGGACACGGATGTGGGGAGTGAAACCGTCCCGGGCTCCGCCGACACCGGAAACCGGGCCGGCAGCGTGGCCGCCCTCTACGCGAAAGCCCACGGCAAGTACAAGCCCCACCTCGTCACCTCCTGCAAGATCACGGGTGGCGGCGACTCCGTGCACGACATCCAGGACGGCACGCTTCAGATCGGACCCCGGGCCGGTGCGGGACGGCCTGGGTCAAGACCGTGAAACTCGCCAAGTACTCCAAACAGCTCTTTCTGACCGTCGCCGGTATCACCGCCTACGACACCAGGCACCACCGATGGAACCCCAAAGCAAACGGAGACGACCCACCCACCTCAGCGTGGAGTCCCCGACGGTGCCCACCGACGACGTCAGCCGACTTCACATCGAAGGCGGATTCGTGGGGCAGTACCAGTTCGATTCGGCACACACTTACCGGTACTAACCGGTGAGCCTTTGAGAAGGGGCCAGCCTTTAGGCGACCTGGCATTGATACAGGCCCTGTACCGCCGCGGTACAGGGCCTGTCAGCTGGTCGGGGTGGCGGGATGAACCCATGACCTCTTCGTCCCGAACTATCGGCGGGATGCGGGTCGGACTTGGCTCGCCCTGCTCGGACCTTTGTCGCCGTGTGATCCCAACAGATGCTGGACGGCGGTGTTGCTGTACTCACGTGCTGTACAGCAGCGGGAATCGCGCGAGGCCTGACGGACTCAAAGAGGGTCGGCGATGTCTTTCCGCCCCGCCCGCCGACCTGCGCAGTCGGCGACGGATGCCTAGGCCGAAACCGCTGGTGCCGACGCCGCGTCAGACATTCATGGCAGGCGGCGCGGCGGTCCGCGCCCGTCGCGCCGGGCAGGCGTCCGGCGCGCAGCCGTGACCGACGCGCGCGGTGTCGTTGTCGAGGCGGAGGAGGACGGCAAGCACACAGCCGTCGACGACCTCGAGTTCGAGTGCGTGGCGGCGCAGGCTGGAGAGCTGGGCGCTGCTGGTACCGCGGCGGACGACGATCGGCGAGTGATTGCCCGGCGTCGTGAACGTGTGGCTCATCGGGGCCTGGCGCAACCCGAGCGACCAGGTCAGCCAGGTGTTCACGTTGACACCGCTGCCGCGCAGGACGTCCCGGTTCACGGGGATCCGTACGCCGA
The DNA here is from genome assembly GCF_042429965.1 of Actinoallomurus acaciae. Taxonomy (NCBI): domain Bacteria; kingdom Bacillati; phylum Actinomycetota; class Actinomycetes; order Streptosporangiales; family Thermomonosporaceae; genus Actinoallomurus; species Actinoallomurus acaciae. Next base: position 14,388 of record NZ_JBHLZP010000043.1, on the reverse strand, counting down.
GGACCTCGCCTTCGACGGCCATCGTGTCCGGCCGGACCGGTTCTTCCTCCTCGAAGGGGCGGGCGCCGCGAGAGACGAGGTCGACGAGGCCGTCGGGGGTCTCACCGAGCTGGTCACTGAGCAAACACTGCTTCAGGCGCCAAGGGGTGACCGGGTGCAGCTCCGTCACCCTGGCGAAGAGCCGCGCCTGGGAAAGGGGCCCCGACTCCGTGACGACGGCGACCATCACCTCCACAGCAGAGGCATACGCGGACGCGCGTAGGTGTTTCCACTCGGCCAGGGCCCAGGTGCCCTCGGGGCGGATCTGCCGGAAGCGGTCGTCACGGCGTAGCGCCTCCCGCACGGCCGCGGGGGTCGTCGCGGCCATCGGAGCGAGCAGTTCGTCGGCCTGGCACGGACGCCCGGTCTCCAGCAGCCAGAGGTACGCGGCGTCGCGTCCCCGCGCCTTGCGGCGGACCCAGTGCCCATCGGGGCTCAGGGCGAGCCGCGACTCGGGGTGACTCAGGAGCCAGCCCAGGGGGAGACCTCTGGGTAGTCCGGCCTCGGAGGCCGCGCGGCCGAGGTCATCGCCGCGGAAGGGGGCGGTGTCGACGAGACGGCGCAGGGCGCGGTCCAGCGCACCGGGGTCGGCACTCCACCAGCCGCGGAGGGGCCCCGCCCACGTCCGCGGCGCGTCCAGCCCCGCCGCGGCGAGCAACTCCTCCAGCGCCACGTGGTCGACGACCCCGAGCGCGGTGGCGAAGCCTTCTCGAGGGGTGGCTGGGCCCGCCCCTGCGAAGCGGGCCGTTTCCCGCCAGCCGTCCTGGATGATGTCCGCCATATCAGTGAGCCGCTTCCGCGCTCGGTTCTGGATCTGGCGTACGCGTTCGCGGCTCAGCCCGAGCGTCGCCCCGACCTTGTCCAGCGTCCGACCCTCCGCTCGGCCCCTTATGACGGCCCGCTCACGTTCGTCGAAGAGTCCGGTCCCCCACGCCCTGACCAGCCAGTCGCCCATGGACCGTTCGTCCCCCATCGGCCCCCCCTACATTTCGTTGAAATAGACGACCCGCACGCCGAGGAACTGCGCCACGCGCCGGTGCTCCTGCCGCTGCTCGGGAGATACCGGGGCGCGGAACGGATCGACGATGCAGATGATCCAGGGCCAGGTCTCCCCGGTAGACCGGTCGAGGACGGCCGGCCACACGAGATGCTTGAGGTTCGCCGCAGTGCCGGCCACGAAGTGCTGCTCCTCGTCCTCAGTCTCGGCCTCGCGAATTCTCGCGCGCATCGGCTTCTGCCGGGTGGTCCCCGGGATGACCTCCCAGCCGGGGCCGAGAGTCTTCGCGACCATCTGTTCGAGCGTCGCGGCCGGCCGCCTCACGTACTTGGCGTATTTGCCCTCACCACGCCGTGCCCGCTCGTACTCCTTCATTGGGCAGTCCTTCAGCCAGGGGCGGATGTTGGCCTGCTGCCCCACGAAGGCGAGGAGACGGCCGCCGATCTCCGGGTCCTCCGTCCAATCCCGGTACAGTCGGGTGCGGTCCGCGTCTTGGAGGTGCGGCCACTGGGCTTCGTCGGCCTGGGCGTAAATCCGCGTAACCACGGCCTTCTCGACGGCGAGCGGGATCTTGTAGTCGGTCACAGGATTCCTTTCGGCAGGGGGAACTGGAGGCGGACTTCGTCCGCCGCAGTCTCGAGGTCGGCGGCGTCCTGGATCCACATGTCCATCAGGGAGCCGACCGTCTCGTCCTCAAACTCAATTCGGGAGACGTGCGGGAGTTCCAGGTGTTCGGTTTCCTCGGCCTCCAGCGCGCGGCGCAGGTTCAACACCGCCGCGGCGCGGCGGATGTCGGTCACGAAGTCGAGGACCTTCAGCGCCTTTTTGCCGGGGCTCAGCCGGAGCCCGCGGCCGAGCTGCTGCACGAAGATCCTCCGGCTGTGGGTGACACGCAGGAAGGCGATCAGGTTCACGTCGGGCACGTCGACGCCCTCGTTGAACACGTCCACGCAGGTGATCACCGGGACACGGCCGAGGCGGAATTCGTTGAGCAGAACGTCACGGTGCCGCTTCGGCAGGTCGCTGTGCAGGTGGGAGGCATTGGCCCACGCCGGATCCGAGATGGCGAGGAGCCCCGCCATGTGCTCGGCGTGCTCGATCGTCTGGCAGAACACGATGGCGCGGGGATCGGCGGTCTCCCGCCACGCCGCCCGCAGGCGTTCGACGATCTCCTCGTCTCGCTGGGGGAGGAATAGACGCCGGTTAAGGTCTTTGATCGAATAGCCGTGACGGCTGATGTCCTGGACGGCGTCCCAGTCGACACCGTCCGCGTACAGCTTGTAGTCGACGGCCGACAGATAGCCCGCCGCCATGCCCTCGGCGATGCCCATCTTGAAGCTGGGGCGACCGAAGCGAGCGGTGATGTCGAACTTGTCGCCACGCCAAGGGGTCGCCGTGACTCCGAATCGTCCCGCAGTCCCACACAGATCGAGGAGTTCCGCAAACCTGCCGGTCTCGGCTACGTGATGGGTTTCGTCGATCATGACGAGGTCGGGTTCGTAGCCCGCCCGCACGGCCAACAGCGCTGACTCGACCGTCGCGACGACGACGCCGTCGAGGACTCGTGGCTTGCTCTCTCCGGTCAGGAGGCGGGTAGGCACGGTCTTCGAGAGATGCCGCCACAGCGCCTTCTCCAACTGTCCGACCAGCTCTCGCATGTGGGCGACGACCAGGACGCGCGCGCCCGGTCGTGACGCCAGCAGGTTCCCGATGACCTCGCCGCCGACGACCGTCTTTCCCAGCCCCGTCGCCAGGACCAGCAACGCCGTTCCCTCGGTGTCGAGGTCCCGCTCGATCGCGGCCACGGCCTGTTCCTGGTATGGCCGCAGGGAGTAGAGGGCGGGCACGCGATCGGGCATCCTCTGACCGATCGCGTCCAGGGTGGCCCCATGCCACAGGGCGATGTCGACGCCGATCCCCCCCAACGCCTGTCGCCGAGCCTCCGCCGACGCGGTGATGTCCGTGTTGGTCACCAGCACGGCCTTGTCGGCCCGGTAGTAGGTGCGTGCGCGTTCGAGGTCGTCGACGCCCGCGTGGTCAGCCGTGCCGTGCGCCTTCCATTTGCTCTGGAACACCCACTGCTCGCGGGCGCGGACCGCGAGCAGGTCGGCGCCGTGGTCGTGAGCGCCGTCGATGATTCGGACGTCCTGGAATCCCAGGTGCCACAGTGTCCGTTCGAGCGCCTTGGTCAGTCCCCCGGGGCCGCCGTCGCGCAGTTCGGCGGCCGTCAGGAATACAGCGCTCACCCCTCGCCAGCCAGCTCATCGCGTAGCAAGGCGATACTCAGTCGGGCCCGCCGCAACTGCAGGGCAGTCGCCCCACCTGCGAACGTGCCGAGCGTCGCCACGTCCGCGAGGCAGCCCGTGACCCGGGCCAGGCTCAGTGCCTTTCCGGACGGCGACGACACCTTGGCGTACGGGCCACGGAAGACGGCATCGTCCATAAACGACTCCGGAATTGCTTGGACGAGTCGGACCAGGGCCAGCGCGGGCATGTGGTGGACGAAACCGACGTCCCGGCCGAGACGGTCGACGAGGCCGACACGTCCAGCGGCGATCATCGCCTCCTCGGTCGCGATCTTCTCCTCGTTGGAGAGGTGACCGTAGGCGGTGGCGCAGTCGCCGCTTCGCTCGAGAACCTCGGCCACACGCTCGCGGATCTCTGTGAGGAGGTCGCGGGCCTCCGCGCCGACGGTGGTGCCATCGAGCACGCTGTCCTGCAGGGAGTCGGCGCGGATCGCGGCGACGAGCTGGGACGGGCTCCAGTCGGAACGCGCCCGTACCTTTAGGACAGCGGCCAGTTCGACCAGGAGGAGATCGGCGTAGTCGGCGCCGAACCGCCGGAACGCGGCGTGCTCGGGGTCGACGATGGCGGTCAGCTCGTTGCCGGACCGCTGGTCGAGGAGGACTGGAACATGCAACCCGCTGTCGTTGAGCAGCCGCTCACCCGGCTTCAGCAGCAGGGTCCGCACCTTCACGTGGCCAAGCTCGGGGTGGCCGAACGATCGACTCAGGTACGCATGGGGCATCGACGCACCTTCGTAGCGGGCCAGACGCTCGCTGCGGTTCTCCTTCTTCGCTTTCGCCGGCGCGGGGGCCGCCTGGGCGCCAAGCGTGGCGCCGGACGTGGTGGGCATGTCGATCGGGAAACCGAGGGCTTCCCCGACGGCCTTCTCATCGGGCAGGGCCGGCACACTGGCGGCCGTCTTGGTCTCCTTGTCCCGCTTCTTGATTTCTTCGTGTCGCAGGACCGCCTGCCACCAGTGCTCGTCGGTCTGAAACTCGGAGACGCCTGCCTGGAACTTCCGGCCCCAGTCTCGGGTCTCCGCGTGGACCGGCTTGTGGCCGTCGCCGGGGACGAGGCACCGTAGCCCCGCGTCGTTGCGGCGGAAGCCCTTGAACAACAAGGCCAGTGGGCTCTCGTTCTCCGGGTAGCCGAGCTTGCTGGCGCGCTGAGGCTGGAGCGGTGCCAAGCCGCGCAGCAGCTCCACGGCGGTGAGCCAACTGCGGTCCCCGTATTCGAAGGCGTCCTTCTGGTAAGTGACGGGGACGTGGTCGAGGTGAATCTCGCCGATGAGGCGGCCGCCCTGGTGGGCGAGCTCGACCGGGTACTCGGGCTCCTCGTTCCCCGCGACCCCATCGGGGTTGTTCCAGGTGAAGAGCTGCTTATCCCAGCGCAGGATCTTCCGGCCGTTGCGCAGAAAGTCGATCCCGTACTCGGTCTTGTCAAGGTAGCGTTGGACGCCGAGCCAACCGTAGATCCTGCGCTCGCGTACGGCCAGGTTGCCGCTGCCGCAGACCGAGCAGACCTCGCCCGAGCCCATCTGCCATTCCCCGCAGTCTCGGCAGGCGATCCCGTCTTGGAGCTTCTCATCAATCGGGATGTAGGCAGGGATCCGCTCCTTGCCGTTGTAGAGCACGTAGCGGTCGTCACCCCAGCGGCAGTGGCGGACCGGCTTGACCCGTGTCCCACCGACGTAGAGGTCGAAAGGGTGCTCGGCGAGGATCCACGAATACACCGAGCCCAGGGTGTTGCGGAGTGAGGCGCCGTTGCGGCGCAGCCACTCAGCGCGCGTCCGGTGCAGGCGGTCGACGACGATCCTCGTGCCGTGTTGGGACGGGTCGGTCTTCTGCTCGGTGATGTCTTTGGCCTCGAAGTCGTCCTTGATCTGGTCGAGGTCGATCTCGACGCCGATCCACTCCGTGTCGCCCGCGCGGGTCGTCAGGACGCGGGTGCGCCTGCCGAGGCGGGCGGTCGAGATGTTGAAACCCATGCCGAACAGGCCGAGCTTGTCGTGCATGTCGTTCCCAGACCAGCCGGCGCGAACCGCGCGCGCCAGCCGGTCGTACGACATGCCTTGCCCTGTGTCGCGGACCTCCAGGACTCCCTTCGGGGACGACGGCAGGGTCACGCTAACCGTGAAGCCGTCCGGCCACTCCGCCCCCGAACGGAGGATGTCGAGGAAGTCGTCGAAGGGGTTATCGACAAGTTCGGCCACGCACTGCCACTCGTCGAAATCGATCTCACCCAGCATGCTCAGCACGCGGGCGGAAGGGGTGATCTTCACTCCGGCGGAACCCTCCTGGCGGATCGGGGCGCTGTCACGGCGGCCGCGGCGTACGTAAGCACGCGGCGGCCGCCGCCCGGCTCTCATGAGCCGAGCGTTCGATCCCGAGAGTAGAGGGGATCACTGACAATCCGGTCGGAATTTGCGAACCCCGGCGAATCGTGTGGCCACAGGTGGGACGAAGGTATTGAAGTCCTACGAACAGGGATGATCCAGCCGCAGGTGAGAGGGTGGGTACCGCCACGGCCGCGGTCTTCCTCGCGTCCCAGGTTCGCGACGCGTTCCGCAGTGGGCCTCAGGAGTGGTGATCCGAAGTCACCGTCGGCTCCGACAGCATGGTCGGTCGCCCTGCCCATATGGTCCGTGACCTGGTGTCCGGCTCGCGGAGGCTGGAGATCGCGAGACCCCCGCTTCGCTCTCGCTCAGCCAGTTCCCGCCCGGCTACCCGACGCCGCCTGAGGACGGATGGTCCGCTCCTTGCCACCGCCGAACGGTCTGCTCGACCTTCTGCGCGGCTTGTTCTGGGTCTTCATGTTCCCAGATCCGGATGACGGTCCATCCAACGGCCCGGAGCGATTCGTTGGTCGCGAGGTCTCGTTCCCGGTTGCCCTGAATCTTCTGGTGCCAGAAGGCGGCGTTCTTGGTCGCTGGGCGATGGTGTTCGGGACATGCGTGCCAGAAGCATCCGTCGACGAAGACTGCGATCTTCTGTTTGGGGAAGACTATGTCGGCGCTGCGTCGCACGCCTGGAAGCGGGCGGACGTCGACTCGGTAGCGCAGTCCCCGTTGGTGGAGCAGGGATCGTAGGCGTAGTTCCGGCTTGGTGTCCTTGCCGCGGTTTCCGCGCATGACGGAGCGGGCCGCTGGGGAGGAGGCCCAGGAGTCGGCGGGGGGAGGCTCCTCCGTCAGTAGGCCGGCGTCCCAGGCCCGCCGCCATGCCTCGGCGAGGTTCGCCGCGCGGGTGTCGTATTCGACCTCGCCGAGGTATTCCTCGGTGGTCTTGCCGTGGTGGGACCAGCGTAGGAAGGCCCGGATGCGCCGGGTCTTCGGCAGCACGCGTAGCGCGATCGACGCGCGCGCGAACTGGCCATCGCCGACCTCGACCATGCGGCGGTGTCGGCCCCCGGCCGCCCGGTCCTGTTCCGCTGTGGGGGAACTGCCTTTGCGACGCTTCCACGCTCGGGTCGGCGGTGGTTTGTCCTTCCACCTCCGCTGCGCTGGACTGTCAGTCGTCACCTTGATCCCTCGGCCTCGTTTAGCGCGTCCGCGACCGCCTTGGCGAAGAACTCCCCGAGCAGGACAGGCACGGCGTTCCCGAGCTGACGCATCTTCTCCCCCCGAGGGCCTTCGAGATTCCAGTCGTCGGGGAAGGTCATGACCCGCGCGGTCTCACGGACGGTCATGTAGCGGTGCAGGTACCGCCAGCCGCTCTGAGCGGTGGCGTCGGCGACGCGCTGGTCCAACAACATCACTGATTCCCCACCGGGGACGCCGTGAACGCCGGCCTTGACGGTCTTCGCGGGCCGGTCCAGTTCGTTCGGGGTGTGACCGTCGTAGATTCGGGCCTCGGGCCAGCCGTAGTGGTAAGCGAAGCCGCCATGCTCGGTCTTGCGGTCCAGTTGGTCTAGGGGTACCTCGGGGAGGGGATCCTCGCCAGCGCGGATGCCTTTAAGCGCGTCACGCAGAGTGCGCCAGGGCGCGCATCCGTCGTCGGCGGGAGGTGTCTTCGGAAGCCGTGCGTGGACGCGTGCCCGCACGTGATCCGGGACTTTGGGATGTCGTTCCCAGTACTCGCCGAGAAGCATGGAGCGGATCAGGGCGGTCTCGGAGTAGCGCTGTTTCTTCACGAAGGCTTCGAAGGCGTTGACGTCGACGCCGAGGTCGGCGCGGAAGGCGACCAGGATCACCCGGTGTCGAATCTGCGGTACCCCGTAGTCGGCGGCGTTCACGGGGACCTTGACGACCTCGTATCGCTCGTCCTTGGGAATCGATGAGGTGTCTTTGAGTAGGTCGATCAGTGTCTGATTGTGTCCTTGCCAGGTGGCGCCCTCGCGCTTCACGAAGGGGAGTGACAGCTCCTGCTGGATGTAGTCGAAGTACGGTTCGAAGGACGGGCGGAGCAGTCCTCGCACGTTCTCGCAGATGACGGCCTTCGGCTGGATCTGGCGGACGGCCTTGAACATCTGCGGGAACATGTTCCGCTCGTCCTCGTCGCCCTTGGCGACACCGCCGAGGCTGAACGGCTGGCAGGGAGGGCCGCCCGCGAGGAGGTCGACGTCCTCTCCGTTCAGATACGTCATGTCCAGATCGCGAACGTCGCCTTCGACGAGTGGCACCGCCTCCCCCGGTTGGGGGATCCATGGCTTCTCGCCGTCGGCAACCTTCTTAGCGCCGTTGGCCACCAGTGTCTCGCAGGCTCGCTTGGCGAACTCGTTGAACAGCAGAGGCCGGAAACCGGCATCATGGACGGCCCTGGCGAGACCGCCTCCACCGGCGAACAGTTCTACCGACGTGCGGCTTCCGGATCTCTTTTCATGCTGATCAGACACCGCAGAAGCGTACCGCGGAGTGGAGCTCGTTCGCACGGGTTAGCGAATACTCAGGTGTCGTGACCACGATGCGCCGGTAGAGTCCCGACGATTGGCGCGGTAGGAGGGTGTATCCGGATGACACCGGCGATCGAGTCCAGCGACGGCGAGACATACCACAGCGACTTCACGTTGAGCATCACCAAGGCCCTCGGTGACCAGCTCGCCGACGCGTTGGACAAACTGGGCACAGCGCCGCTGTCGGAAGCCAGCCTCCAGCAGCTCGCGGAGAAAGCCGGCGTCTATCAGCTCTACCTCCGCGGCGAGTTCGTCTATGTCGGCAAGGCCGACAAGTCGCTTCCGGGCCGTCTGCGAAACCATCTCCGCAAGCTCTCCGGCAGACGTGGTCTTTCGCTTTCCGAAATCAGCTTCTCGTGTCTGTATGTTGCCGAAGATTTCTCCGCCCTGGCGCCCGAACAACTTTTGATCAACCATCATAAGGGGCGCGGTGCGATCCCCTGGAACAATAACGGGTTCGGCAACAAGGATCCTGGTCGTCGGCGTGACGACACTACGCTCAAGGCCAACCATTTCGATATGACCTATCCGATCAATCTTGATTATGTCGTCCAAGGATTGACGCCTGGCATAACCCCACTTCATCGCCTGCTTGAACAGGTGAAGGCAGCACTTCCATACAATTTTCGATATGAGAGATTGGCGAGTTTTAGATCAAAAACTCTAACGATACCGAGCGCTGATCTGACGGCGGATTGGATATTCCGGCGGATCTCGGGGGAAATTCCTGGATCGTGGCAGGTTGCCGCGCTAATGGGTTATGTGATCATGTACGACGATCGAAGGAAGGACTACCCGAGCGCATGGCGTTACTATCGCGACGGCTACCCGGTCGACGCATCACCCGAAGCGGAACCTGCTGGCAGTATCTCGGAGTCTGACGCTGGCGAAGAAGATTAGGTCGGCGGTCAACAGTCTTTCCTCGCCTTCGTAGGCGTCCCCCGTCGGCCTGGGCGGTCGACCGATTCGGGCCGGGACCGGCCTGAACCGGCTCCGCGCCTGGCGCGAGGCCGGGCGGTTGCCAGCGGCCCGCGTAGCGGGGCGCCCTTGAAGACGTGAAGATAAGTCACTTTCGATCTTGGTCGGCCGGTGTCCTCGATGAGGAACGGCCGCTGTAGGCGAGGATGTCGATCTCCTGCTCAGCGTCTCGGAAGACGTGCCGCCATACGTTGTGCGGGAGGGTCCAGCGGTGTGGCTCATCGCGACCAGGCCGCAGCCAGCGGTGCGGTGGCGCTGGTTGAGCTCGGGTCGCAAAATCGCACTCCTTCACACCAACGAGGTCGACGATCGCCCAGCGGTGACGCCGATAGGGGATGCGTCCGGTGATCCAGCGTTCGACCGTCTTTGGACCGACGTCGAGGGCCGAAGCGACGTCGACGGCCTGGGGCGTCGCACTGACATCGACGCGGGCGAACAGGCCGAGATCGACCGGATCGCCGCCGCGCTCGGCGAAGCCGTCATCGATAACACCGGCCATGGTGGGCAATGCCAGGTGTCCAAAACCCTTCGCTGTATCACCTACACAGCCGTCCACGTCCCGGCACGCCGCACGACGCGCTCATGAGCTAGGCGCCGATCTTCGACCCCGATCGTGACGCGGCATGAGCGACACCGACGCTGCGTGGCCCGTCCTCGCGCTGTCCGTACAGAACCACCAGTGCTGTGACCGCAGAGGTACCGGCCTGGACTCGATCTCCGCGTGGGGCCGGTCGGCGGCAAGAGCATACCCGAGGCGGTGAGCAACGCACCTGTGCTTGTTCTCACCTTGACCACCCCGTCGTTCGGGGCGGTCCGCACCCGGTGTGAACGCAGCGGCCGGGTCCTCCCCTGCCACGCTCGGCGGGGCGCATCGGTCTGTCCGCACGGCCCGCCGATCTCGTACGCCGCCCGGTACGGCGTCGACGATCCCCGGCTCGGTGAGCCGCTGTGCGGCGAGTGCTACCGCTACGCCGCCAGCGTCGCGTTCAACGCTACCGCACCTGAGCCGTGGCATCGGTTCACCGACGCCTTGCGCCGACGCCTCGCCAAGCTCGCCGGCCTGACCCTGTCGGGGGCTGCGCGAACGACTTCGGGTCTCCTTCGCCAAGGTCGTCGAGTATCAGCGAAGAAGCGTCGTCCACTTCCACGACGTATCCGCCTCGACGGCCCAGGCGGACCGGCCACCACACCACCGATATGGGCGACCGTGGAGCTGCTGACCGATGCCGTCGGTCATGCCGTAGGCGAGGTCAGCGAAGCGATGCTGCCACTGCCGGAGATCTGCATCATTGCCCTCCGAATGCGCGGGAGGACCAGGGCCGGAGCAAGACGGCGGGAGAGACCTGGGAGGAGTCCGGCCTCGTCTTCACGACACGAGACGGGACGGCGTTCGAGCCGCAGAACTTCAACCGTCGCTTCGAGACGCGATGCGACCAGGCCGGTGCCTGTCGGATCACCGTGTAAGACACCGGTCACACCCGTGCGACGCTGCTCGCCGCGCTCGACATCCATCCCCGCGTCGCCATGCACATCCTGAGGCACGCCTAGACCGACGTGACCATTAACGGCTACACCGAGATATCCGACAGCAAGACACTCAGGGAGTTGAAGCGCCTCGGCAAGCAGCTCAGTTCGTGGGCGTTGCTGTACGGCACCAAGAAGGGCCACTTGCGATAATCGCAAGTGGCCCCTGATCAGTGTCGGGGTGGCGGGATTTGAACCCACGACCTCTTCGTCCCGAACGAAGCGCGCTACCAAGCTGCGCTACACCCCGGTGGCCACAGATCGTCTTTCAACGTCTGCGCCGGGACTACTCTAGCGGACGTTCACCCCTGCCCGCGCCTCCGAGTTGGGGTCATGCCGGGACCAATGTGAGTAGCGAGGCCTCCGGGGGGCAGCAGAAGCGGACCGGGGCGTACGGTGATGTGCCCAGGCCTGCCGACACGTGGAGCCAGGCGCCCGCGTGGCGGTGCAGGCCCTTGACGCGTGGGCGGTCGATGCCGCAGTTCGTCACCAGAGCTCCGTAGAACGGGACGCACAGCTGCCCGCCGTGGGTGTGGCCCGCCAACAGCAGCTGGTAGCCGTCCGCGGCGAAGCGGTCGAGGTTTCGGGGTTCCGGAGAGTGCATGACGCCGATGCTCAGCGAACTCCGGGACGTCGGGCCGGCGATCTCGTCGTAGCGGTCCTTGCCGATGTGGGAGTCGTTGATGCCGCCGAACTCCACCTCCACGTCGCCGATCTTGATGCTGCCCACGTGGTTGTTGAGGTCCAGCCAGCCGGCCGAGGTCAGGGCGGCGCCCAGCTCCTTGTACGGCAGGTCGGGTACGGTGCGGCGCTTGGCGTAGTCGGCGCGGCTCGTACGCCACAGGTAACGCGCCGGGTTCTTCGGCACCGGGGAGTACATGTCGTTCGATCCGTACACGAACACGCCGGGGCGGTCGAGTAGTGGCCCGAGCAGTGACAGGAACGGGCCGATGGCGTCCGGGTGGGAGATCGAGTCTCCGGTGTTGACGACGAGGTCCGGCTCCAGGGAGTCCAGCGCGGCGACCCAGTTGATGAGGCGGCGGCGGCCCGGGGTCAGGTGCGTGTCCGAGATGTGCAGGATCTTCAGCGGCCGCTGGCCGGGGGCGAGTACGGGCACGTCGTAGCGACGCAGGTGGAACCAGTTGCGTTCGATGACGGACGCGTAGCCGATGCCGGCGACACCAAGACCCAGAGCCCCGAGGGGGACGGCGTATCTCTTGAGCACGTACCCATCGTGCCAGACGTGCCGCGCCGAATTATTGGAAAGCGCAGGCCCTCGGCGGCACGGTTAGATGTTGACCATGTTGAAGGAGAAGCTCCAGGCCGACCTTTCGGTCGCCATGAAGGCACGTGACGAGGTTCGTACCCGTACGCTCCGTATGGCGTTGACGGCGCTCACCAACGAGGAGGTGTCGGGCAAGCAGGCGCGTGAGCTGTCCGACGACGAGGTCGTCAAGGTGCTGCAGCGTGAGGCCAAGAAGCGCCGCGAGGCGGCCGAGGCGTTCGACGGCGCGGGCCGTACGGAGCAGGCGGATGCCGAGCGCGCGGAGGGGACCGTGCTCGAGGAGTACCTGCCCGCGCCGCTGTCCGACGAGGAGCTGACCGCGCTCGTCGCCGACGCGATCGCCGAGACCGGCGCGGCCGGGCCGCGGGCGATGGGTCAGGTGATGAAGGCCGTCACGCCGAAGGTCGCGGGCCGGGCCGACGGCCGTCGCGTGTCCGGTGAGGTCAAGCGCCAGCTCGCGGAGTGACTCACCCGAACGTGTCGGTGAAGCGCGTCAGCAGGCGGGCGAAGTCGGCGCGGTCGGCCGGTGACCAGTCGGCCATCGCCGCCGCGAACTTCGTGCGGCGGTGGTCGTGGACCTGTTCGGACAGGTCACGGCCCGCCTCCGTACGGACGAGGAGTGTGCGCCGGCCGTCGGCCTGGTCGGCCTCGCGCCGGATGAGGCCGGCCTCCACGGCCGCCGCGACCAGCTTGCTGGCGCGTGGCTGATCGACGCTCAACGCGGCCGCGACCTCCGAGACGCCGATCGGCGTGCCCGCGTGCTCGGCGGCCTCGACGGCGTCGAGCACACCGAAGGTCGCGTCGTTGACCCGCGCCTCGCCGGCGAAGGTCCGCCGTGTCATCCGCCGGCGGAGGAGGACCATGGCCCGCTCGACCATCTCGACGGGGTCGCTCACCGGTATCCTCCAGATATATAACTCTCGACATGTAGTTGTCGAAGTATATATAACTGTGGCCATGGAACCCACGGACCGGCCGATCGGCTACTGGCTCAAGCATCTCGACGGGCTCATCGAGTCCACCTTCGACCGTGCGCTGGCGGGGTACGCGCTGTCGCGGCGCCACTGGCAGGTGATGAACGCCCTGCGGGACGCGCCGCCGACCGGCCTTCGCGACGCGTTGCGCCCCTTCTGGGGCGAGGGGGTCATCACTCTCGAAGAGGTCGTCGGCGACCTGGCCGGGCGCGGCTGGGTCACCGAGGACGACGGCCGGTACGCGCTGACCGAACGCGGGCTGGCCGCCCACGCCGCCGTGGCCGAGCGTGTCGGCGAGACGCGACGCGCCGTGCTCGACGGCCTCACCGAGCAGGACTACGTCGACACCGTCCGCACGCTCAGCCGCATGGCGGCGAACCTCGAACGCGTCGCCTAGTGGAACGGCCAGCCGCCGCCGGGCCTCTTTCGCTTGTGCGGAGTGGTGATGGGGCCGTTGCCGTTGCTGACGAAGATGACGACCGAGGTGTCCTGGTCGGCCTTCGTACCGGCGCTCGGCGAGGTGTAGGCGACCGTGCCCTTGCGCTGGTCGGAGTCGGTGGCGCGCGGTGAGACCTGCACGGTGAAGCCGGCCGCCTCGATCTGCTTGGTCGCCTCCTGGACCGACAGGCCGCGGACGTTCGGGACGCGTGCCTGACCCAGGTCGCCGAAGTCGCCGACGGGAGTGTGGAAGGACGAGGCCTTGGTGCCCTGCAGCGCGCCCCGCATCGACGCCCGCCAGATCGGGCCGACGTTCGAGCCGTAGACGCCCGGGCTCGGGTCGCCGAACGGTGCGGCGGGGTCGCCGTACCAGACGACCGCCGAGAGGTCGGGCGTGTAGCCCGCGAACAGCGCGCACGAGTGGGCTTCGCAGGTGCCGGTCTTTCCGGCCGCGGGGCGGCCGATGCTCATGCCGCGGCCGGTGCCGCTGGTGATCACGCCTTGCAGGATGCGGGTGACCTCGTCGGCGACGCCGGTGTCGACGGCCTTGCCGCACTTGGCCTTGGGGACGTTGATCTTCTTGCCGGTGGCGTCGGTGACGTCGTTGATGGCGATCGGCGTGCAGTACTGGCCGCGGGCGGCGAAGCCGGCGTAGGCGGCCGCCATGTGGGTGACGTCGATGTTGTTGGTGCCCAGCACCTGGGAGGGCACCTGCTGGAGCGGCTGGCCGTTCGCCTGCTTCATGCCGAAGCTGGCGGCCATCTTCGACGCCTGGCACAGCCCGACCCGCTGTTCGAGGTAGGCGTAGAAGGTGTTGATCGAGTCCCAGGTGCCGCTGTTGAGGTTGGCCGACTTGCGCTTGGAGGTCTCGGCGTTGCTGAGCGTCCAGGGCTCGAAGTGGTTGCCCTTGCAGTCGGTGTAGCCGCTGACGGTGGTGCTGTTGGGGGCGGGCAGGGTGGTGCCGACGCCGTAGCCCTTGT
>NZ_JBHLZP010000042.1:28749-49430 GCF_042429965.1 Actinoallomurus acaciae | reverse complement strand
ACCGCCACCGCCACCACGGCGCTGCGGCCGCTCACGACGACCGCCGCCACCGGCGGCGCGCTCCTTCGCGGCCTGCGCCTCGCGCTCGGCGCGGCTCGTCGGCGCCTCGCCCTTGTAGATCCAGACCTTCACGCCGATGCGGCCGAAGGTCGTACGGGCCTCGTAGAAGCCGTAGTCGATGTCGGCGCGGAGCGTGTGCAGGGGCACCTGGCCCTCGCGGTAGAACTCCGAGCGGGACATCTCGGCGCCGCCCAGGCGGCCGCCGCACTGCACCTTGATCCCCTTGGCGCCGCTCTTCATGGCGCTCTGGATCGCCTTACGCATGGCACGGCGGAACGCGACTCGGCTGGACAGCTGCTCGGCAACGCCCTGCGCGACGAGCTGCGCGTCGATCTCGGGGTTCTTGACCTCGAGGATGTTGAGCTGGACCTGCTTGCCGGTCAGCTTCTCCAGGTCGCCGCGGATGCGGTCGGCCTCGGCACCCCGGCGGCCGATCACAATGCCCGGACGCGCGGTGTGGATGTCGACGCGGACGCGGTCACGGGTGCGCTCGATCTCGACCTTGGAGATGCCGGCGCGGTCCATGCCGCGGGTCAGCATCCGGCGGATCGACACGTCTTCCTTGACGTAGTCCTTGTACAGCTTGTCGGCGTACCACCGGCTCTTGAAGTCGGTGGTGATGCCCAGTCGGAACCCGTGCGGGTTGACCTTCTGCCCCACTAGCGGGTCCTCCTCGTCTGCTTGCGGCCGTTGCCCGACCTGCGCCCGGCCTTCTCGCCCTCGGGCCGCGACTCGACCACGATCGTGATGTGGCTGGTGCGCTTGTTGATGCGGTACGCACGGCCCATCGAACGCGGGCGGTAGCGCTTGAGCGTCGGACCCTCATCCACCCACGCCCGGCTGACCCAGAGCGTGTCGGTGTCGAGCTTGTCGTTGTGCTCGGCGTTGGCGATGGCGCTCGAGAGCACCTTGTACACCGGCTCGCTCGCAGCCTGAGGGGCGAAGCGCAGCACCGCCTGAGCCTCCGCGGCCTGCATGCCGCGGATGAGGTCCACCACGCGGCGGGCCTTTCTGGGCGTGACGCGGGCGTACCGCGCCTGGGCCCTGGCTTCCATCGCTGTTTCCTCGCTCTCGATACTTCGTTCAGCCCCGCCGGCTGCGGCGGTCGTCCTTGATGTGGCCCCTGAAGGTCCGCGTCGGGGCGAACTCCCCGAGCTTGTGACCGATCATGGCCTCGGTGATGAAAACGGGAACGTGCTTGCGGCCGTCGTGCACGGCGATCGTGTGACCGAGCATGTCGGGCACGATCATGGAGCGACGCGACCACGTCTTGATGACGTTCTTGCTGCCCTTCTCGTTCTGCGCGTCCACCTTCTTGATCAGGTGGTCGTCGACGAAAGGACCTTTCTTAAGGCTACGTGGCATCGACTCGGCTCCTACCGCTTCTTCTTGCTACGACGTCGGACGATGAGCCGATCGGAGGGCTTGTTCGCCCTCCGGGTGCGACCCTCTGGCTGGCCCCACGGGCTGGAGGGGTGGCGACCACCGGAGGTCTTGCCCTCACCACCACCGTGCGGGTGGTCGATCGGGTTCATCGCGACGCCGCGGACGGTCGGGCGCTTGCCCTTCCACCGCATGCGGCCGGCCTTGCCCCAGTTGATGTTGGACTGCTCGGAGTTTCCGACCTCACCGACGGTGGCGCGGCAGCGCAGGTCCACCATCCGCATCTCGCCCGAGGGCATGCGCAGCGTGGCGTACTTGCCCTCCTTGGCCAGCAGCTGGGCGCCGGAGCCGGCCGAGCGGGCCAGCTTCGCGCCGCCGCCGGGCCGCAGCTCGATGGCGTGCACGACCGTACCGGTCGGGACGTTGCGCAGCGGCAGGCAGTTGCCCGGCTTGATGTCGGCGGACGGGCCGTTCTCGACGCGGTCGCCCTGCTTCACACCGGTCGGGCAGAGGATGTAGCGCTTCTCCCCGTCGGCGTAGTGCAGCAGCGCGATGCGCGCGGTGCGGTTCGGGTCGTACTCGATGTGCGCGACCTTCGCCGGCACACCGTCCTTGTCGGCGCGCCGGAAGTCGATCACCCGGTACGCCCGCTTGTGCCCGCCGCCCTGGTGCCGTGTGGTGATACGGCCGTGGACGTTACGACCGCCCTTCTTGGGGAGCGGACGCACCAGCGACTTCTCCGGCTCGGTCCGGGTGACCTCGACGAAGTCGGCCACACTCGAACCGCGGCGACCGGGAGTCGTCGGCTTGTATTTACGGATGCCCATCTTTTTCGTTCATCCCTTGTCTGTCTTCGGACGGTGAGCCGATCCGGACCGGCCCTCCGCGGTGCCCGGCGTCCGGAGGTCGCGCGCGTGCGCTCCCTCGTGGGAGCGGTGCGCCGCGGAGGAGAGGGTCATGAGACCGCGCCTCCGAAGATTTCGATCCGCTCACCCTCGGCGAGGCTCACGATGGCCCGCTTGGTGTCCTTGCGCTTGCCGTAACCGAACCGGGTGCGCTTGCGCTTGCCCTGCCGGTTGATGGTGTTCACGCCGGTCACCTTGACCCCGAAGACGGCCTCGACGGCCTGCCTGATCTGGGTCTTGTTGGCGTCCGGGCGAACCTCGAACGTGTACTTGCCCTCGTCCAGCAGCCCGTAGCTCTTCTCAGAGATCACGGGCGCGATGAGGATGTCGCGCGGGTCGGTGATCCTGCTCACTTGGCCTCCTCCTTCCCACTCACGTGGTTCACGAAGGCCTGGTACGCCGGCTCGGTGAAGACGATGACGTCGTTGCAGAGCACGTCGTAGGTGTTGAGCTGGTCCGCCATGAGCACGTGCACCTCGGGCACGTTGCGCAGGCTCACCCAGGTCAGGTCGTCCTCGCGGTCGAGGACCACCAGCACCTTCTCCGCGTCGGTCACCGAACGCAGCGAGGCGAGCGCGGCCTTGGTCTTGGGCGTCTCGCCCTCGACCAGACCCGACACCACGTGCACGCGGCCGTAGCGAGCGCGGTCCGACAGCGCGCCGCGCAGCGCGGCGGCCTTCATCTTCTTCGGTGTCTTCTGCGCGTACGAGCGCGGCTGCGGGCCGTGGACGATGCCACCGCCGGCGAACTGCGGGGCGCGGGTCGAGCCCTGGCGGGCGCGGCCGGTGCCCTTCTGCCGGTACGGCTTCTTGCCGCCACCGGAGACCTCACCGCGGGTCTTGGTCTTGTGCGTGCCCTGCCGCGCCGCGGCGAGCTGCGCCACGACGACCTGGTGGATCAGCGGCACATTGACCTTGGCGTCGAAGATCTCCGGAGCGAGCTCGATGTCCAGCTTCGTGGCCATTTACTTCGCCCCCTTCGCGGCGCTGCGCACCAGGATCAGGCCGCCGTTCGGTCCGGGAACCGCGCCCTTGATGAGCAGCAGTCCCTTCTCGGCGTCGATCGCGTGCACGGTGAGGTTCTGCACGGTCGTACGGGCGTTGCCGTGCCGTCCGGCCATGCGCAGGCCCTTGAACACACGGCCCGGCGTGGCGCAGCCACCGATCGAACCGGGCGAGCGGTGCTTGCGCTGGGTGCCGTGCGAGGCGCTGAGGCCCTTGAAACCGTGGCGCTTCATGACACCGGCGGTGCCCTTGCCCTTGCTGCGGCCGGTGACGTCGATCCGCTGTCCGGCCTCGAAGACCTCTACTGTGATCTCCTGGCCGAGCTCGTACTCGGCGGCGTCGTCCGTGCGCAGCTCGACGAGGTGGCGGCGAGGCGTCACGCCCGCCTTCTCGTAGTGACCGGTCAGCGGCTTGTTGACCTTGCGCGGGTCGATCTGGCCGTAGCCGAGCTGGACGGCGGAATAACCGTCGGATTCCGGCGTGCGCACTCGGGTGACGACGCACGGCCCGGCCTGGATGACGGTTACCGGGACGACCCGGCCCTCATCATCGAAGACCTGGGTCATACCGAGCTTCTCGCCCAGAACGCCCTTTCTCTGCTTGCTCATCTCTGGATGCCCTTAGAGCTTGATCTCGATGTCGACGCCGGCCGGAAGGTCGAGCCGCATGAGCGAGTCGACCGTCTTGGGCGTCGGATCGATGATGTCGATCAGGCGCTTGTGCGTGCGCATCTCGAAGTGCTCGCGACTGTCCTTGTACTTGTGCGGCGAGCGGATGACGCAGTACACGTTCTTCTCGGTCGGCAGCGGCACCGGGCCGGCGACCTTCGCGCCCGTGCGCGTCACCGTCTCGACGATCTTGCGCGCCGAAGTGTCGATGACCTCGTGGTCGTAGGCCTTGAGCCGGATGCGGATCTTCTGTCCCGCCATGGTGGCCTCGGTGTCCTTTGCTTCCTAGGTGCCGCTGGGTTACATGCCGCGCGGGCCGCTCTCGCGTCCTGGTGCGGCGATCTCCCTCAGATCGAAACCGTCGGGAGTCGTGGTGCGGCGGCCGGGCCTGTCTCCAGGTGCCCCGACCGCCGCGCCGCGGGTACTACTTGATGATCTTGGTCACGCGGCCCGCACCGACGGTGCGGCCACCCTCGCGGATCGCGAACTTGAGGCCTTCCTCCATCGCGATGGGCTGGATGAGCTCGACACGCATCTCGGTGTTGTCGCCCGGCATGACCATCTCGGTGCCCTCGGGCAGGTGCACGACGCCGGTCACGTCCGTGGTCCGGAAGTAGAACTGCGGACGGTAGTTGTTGAAGAACGGCGTGTGGCGGCCACCCTCGTCCTTGGACAGGATGTAGACCTGCGCCTCGAACTCGGTGTGCGGGGTGTTGGTGCCCGGCTTGATGACACACTGACCACGCTCGACGTCCTCGCGCTTGATGCCGCGCAGGAGCAGGCCGACGTTGTCGCCCGCCTGGCCCTGGTCGAGCAGCTTGCGGAACATCTCGACGCCGGTGACCGTCGTCGTGGTGGCGCTCTCCTTGATGCCGATGATGTCGACGGTCTCGTTGACGTTGACGACACCACGCTCGATGCGGCCGGTGACGACCGTGCCGCGACCGGTGATCGAGAAGACGTCCTCGATCGGCATCAGGAACGGCTTGTCGGTCTCGCGAACCGGCTCAGGGATGTTCTCGTCGCAGGCGTCCATGAGCTCGACGATCTTCTCGCCCCACTCGGCGTCGCCCTCGAGCGCCTTGAGCGCGGAGACGCGGATCACCGGGACGTCGTCGCCCGGGAACTCGTACTCCGACAGCAGCTCGCGGACCTCCAGCTCGACGAGCTCGAGGATCTCCTCGTCGTCGACCATGTCGGCCTTGTTGAGCGCCACGACGATGTACGGGACGCCGACCTGACGAGCCAGGAGCACGTGCTCCTTGGTCTGCGGCATCGGACCGTCGGTCGCCGCCACGAGGATCGCACCGTCCATCTGGGCAGCGCCGGTGATCATGTTCTTGATGTAGTCGGCGTGGCCCGGGCAGTCGACGTGGGCGTAGTGACGCTTCTCGGTCTGGTACTCGACGTGAGCGATCGAGATCGTGATGCCCCGCTCCCGCTCCTCCGGCGCCTTGTCGATCTCGTCGAACGGCGTGAAGGGGTTGAGGTCGGGGTGCTTGTCGTGGAGCACCTTGGTAATCGCCGCGGTAAGCGTGGTCTTACCATGGTCGATGTGCCCAATGGTGCCGATGTTTACGTGCGGCTTCGTCCGCTCGAACTTGGCCTTGGCCACCGGTGTCTCCTTGTTGCGATCCTCGGCCGTCTTTCGCGACCGTCTGTAGCTTCAGTGGTTGGTCTTACGCTGCGACGCGTTATTCGCCGCGCGCCTTGGCGATGATCTCCTGCGCGACGTTCCCCGGAACCTCAGCGTAGGAGTCGAACTGCATGGTGAAGACGGCGCGCCCTTGGGTCTTGCTCCGCAGGTCACCGACGTATCCGAACATCTCGGACAGCGGCACAACGGACTTGATGACCTTGACCCCGCTACGCTCACCCATCTCCTGAATCTGGCCACGGCGGCCGTTCAGGTCGCCGATGACGTCACCCATGTAGTCCTCAGGAGTGGTGACCTCGACGGCCATCATCGGCTCCAGCAGCGCGGGGTCGGCCTTGCGGGCCGCCTCCTTGAACGCCATGGAACCGGCGATCTTGAAGGCCAGCTCAGAGGAGTCGACGTCGTGGTAGGCGCCGTCCTGCAGGGTGACCTTGACACCGACCAGCGGGTATCCGGCGAGCACGCCGAACTCGGCCGCCTCCTGGCAGCCCGCGTCCACCGACGGGATGTACTCCCGCGGGATGCGGCCACCGGTGACCTTGTTCTCGAACTCGTAGCCGTCGCTACCGCCACCGAGCGGCTCGATGTCGATGATGACGCGACCGAACTGGCCGGAGCCGCCCGTCTGCTTCTTGTGGGTGTACTCGACCTTCTCCACCTTGCGGCGGATGGTCTCGCGGTAGGCGACCTGCGGCCGGCCGACGTTGGCCTCGACCTTGAACTCCCGCTTCATGCGGTCGACCAGCACCTCGAGGTGCAGCTCGCCCATGCCGGAGATGATGGTCTGCCCGGTCTCCTCGTCGGTCCGCACCTGGAAGGACGGGTCCTCCTCGGCGAGCCGCTGGATCGCGGTGCCCAGCTTCTGCTGGTCGGCCTTGGTCCTGGGCTCGATGGCGACGTTGATGACCGGCGCCGGGAAGCTCATCGACTCCAGGATCACCGGGTTCTTGTCGTCGGAGAGCGTCTCGCCGGTGGTGGTCTGCTTGAGACCCATCACCGCGACGATGTCGCCCGCGCCGACGCGCTCGATCTCCTCACGCTTGTTCGCGTGCATCCGGTAGATCTTGCCGACGCGCTCCTTGCGGTCCTTCACGCTGTTCAGGACCGAGCTGCCGGACTCCAGCACGCCCGAGTAGACGCGGATGAAGGTCAGCTTGCCCAGGTGCGGGTCGCTCATGATCTTGAACGCCAGCGCCGCGAACGGCTCGTCCTCGCTCGGCTTGCGCTCGATGACCTTCTCTTCGTCGCGGTAGTCGTGGCCCTGGATGGCCTCGACGTCGAGCGGCGAGGGAAGGTAGTTGACGATCGCGTCGAGCAGCGGCTGGACGCCCTTGTTCTTGAAGGCGGTGCCGCAGGTGACCGGGGTCAGCGCGCCGGCGATCGTGGCCCGGCGGATCGCCGGGATGAGCTGCGCCGTCGTGGGCTCGTTGCCCTCGAGGTAGAGCTCCATGATCTCGTCGTCGGCCTCGGCCAGCGTCTCGACCAGCTTGTCGTGCCACTCGCGGGCGGCGTCGGCGTGCGTGTCGGGGATGTCGACGACGTCGTACATCTCGCCCTTGGCCGCCTCGGCGCTCCACACGAGAGCCTTCATGCGGACCAGGTCGACGACACCCTTGAAGTCGGCCTCCGCGCCGATCGGGATCTGCAGCACCAACGGCGTGGCCTTGAGCCGGTCGACGATCATGTCGACGCAGCGGTGGAACTCCGCGCCGACGCGGTCGAGCTTGTTGACGAAGCAGATCCGCGGCACGTTGTAACGGTCGGCCTGGCGCCACACCGTCTCGGACTGCGGTTCGACACCGGCCACACCGTCGAACACCGCGACCGCGCCGTCGAGGACGCGCAGTGAACGCTCCACCTCGACGGTGAAGTCGACGTGCCCGGGCGTGTCGATGATGTTGATGGTGTGATCGACGTCGTCAACCGTCCAGTGGCAGGTCGTCGCGGCGGACGTGATCGTGATGCCGCGCTCCTGCTCCTGTTCCATCCAGTCCATGGTGGCTGCGCCCTCATGGACCTCACCGATCTTGTAGTTGACGCCGGTGTAGTACAGGATCCGCTCGGTGGTTGTGGTCTTACCCGCGTCGATGTGGGCCATGATCCCGATATTTCGGACCTTGGCCAGGTCTACGCCGGTCTTAGTAGCCACTTTCGCGCCCTCGTTAGTCTCGTACGTGGTGCTGGATTACCAGCGGTAGTGAGCGAAGGCCTTGTTGGACTCCGCCATCTTGTGCGTGTCCTCGCGCTTCTTCACGCTCGCGCCGAGGCCGTTGCTCGCGTCGAGCAGCTCGTTCATCAGCCGCTCGGTCATGGTCTTCTCACGCCGCTGACGGGCGTACAGCACGAGCCAGCGGAGCGCGAGGGTGGTGCTGCGCGCCGGGCGGACCTCGACGGGCACCTGGTAGGTGGCGCCACCGACACGCCGGCTGCGAACCTCGAGGGTCGGCTTGACGTTGTCCAGGGCGCGCTTGAGCGTGACGACCGGGTCGTTGCCGGTCTTCTCGCGGCAGCCCTCCAGGGCGTCGTACACGATGCTCTGAGCGATCGACCGCTTGCCGTCGAGCAGGACCTTGTTGACCAGCGAGGTGACCAGCGGCGAGTTGTACACCGGGTCAGCGATCAGCTGGCGCTTGCCTGCGGGGCCCTTGCGAGGCATCTCAGCTCTTCTCCTTCTTCGCGCCGTAGCGGCTGCGAGCCTGCTTCCGGTTCCGGACACCCTGGGTGTCCAGCGACCCGCGGATGATCTTGTAGCGAACACCCGGAAGGTCCTTCACACGGCCGCCGCGCACGAGCACGATCGAGTGCTCCTGCAGGTTGTGCCCGACGCCGGGGATGTAGGCCGTGACCTCGATCCCGCTCGTCAGCCGGACACGAGCGACCTTGCGCAGCGCGGAGTTGGGCTTCTTGGGCGTCGTCGTGTAGACGCGCGTGCAGACGCCGCGGCGCTGCGGGCTGCCCTTGAGCGCAGGCGTCTTGTTCTTGGTCACCTTGTCCTGGCGGCCCTTGCGGACCAGCTGCTGGATCGTGGGCACCGCGTCTCCGTCTTCCTCGTACCAAGCCGTTTGCTGGGTTTGCCGTGCTCTCGCGCGGCCGGCCTGTCGCGACCCGACGAGCGGGAACGACCTGCCGTTTTGCTTTTGCCTCCGACCCCCGTGGTCGGGCGTGTCGCACACACCGTCCTGCACTCAGCCCGGAGGGGCCAGGTGAACTCAGGGAGTCGAATCCGCGCCGCACGCTGACTTCAGGCTGGTCACCAGGCGATGATCGCGACGGTGAGGCACCGAGATCGGTGTGCACGCACGTTGGACCCGCGAACCGCGGGCACGAAGGGAGAGATTACCCAACACCCGCGCATGGGTCAAAACAAGTGCCCTACCACATCGGCGTGGCGCGGTGAGACGTCTGTACAACGAGAGAATGCCGACGGTTTGTTCCCGTCGGCATTCTGTCTCAGTCATCCGGGGTTTGGGAAGACGACGCCCCGGTGTGTGTCAGAGCAGTACGAACAAGATGATGAGCAGGATGACCAGCAGCACCGCGCCGGCACCGAGGGCGATCCACAGCTTCTGCTTGGACCCGTCTCCGGTGGCGGGCGACTGCGACTGACCGTAGCCCGGGTAGCCGCCGCCCTGGGCGACCTGGCCGTACGGCTGCTGACCGTACTGCTGCTGGCCGTACCCCTGCTGCCCATAACCCTGCTGGCCGTAGCCCTGCTGGGGCTGGCCCTCCTGCGACTGGCCCTGCTGCGGCTGGCCGTGCTGCCCGCCGTACGGCTGCTGGCCGTACCCCTGCTGCTGCCCGTGCTGTTGCCCGTAGCCCTGCTGGCCGTACTGCTGTTGCTGGCCGTACTGCTGCTGCCCGTAGGCGCCCTGGCCGTAGCCCTGCTGCGGCTGACCCTGCTGGCCCTGGTCGCCGAAGGACTGCGGGCCGGACGCGTCCTGGCCCGGCTGCGGGCCCGTCGGGTTCTGCTGCCCGTACTGCTGCGGGTAGCCGCCCTGCTGTTCGCCGCCGGGCGCCGCCCAGGACGAGCCCTGCTCCCCGCTCGGCGGCGGGGCCGCGTACGGCGACGACGAGTCGTAGGGCGATGAGGGCTCGTACGGCGACGACGGCTCGTACGGGGACGATGAGGGCGGGGTCTGCCCGAAGGCGGTCGTCTTCTCGCCGCCGGACGCGCCGCCCTGGTCGGGGCCGCCGTACGCCGGCACGTCCTCGTCGAAGCGTCCCGGGGTCTGGGTGCCGGTGTCGGAGTCCGGCGGCGGCACCAGCAACGTGCGCTCGGCTCCGCCCTGCTCGTCGTCCTGCGGCTCCTTGGCCTCCTCCTGCGGCGGCCCGAACCCGGGAACGACGTCCTCGACCGGGGACGCTCCGTACACCGGGGCGTCGCCGGACGGCGCGGCGTGCTCGCCCGTCGCCGAACCCCGCGACAGCGGCGTGTCCAGCATCGTGGCGGGCGGCTTGGAGCCCTCATCCTCACTCGGCGGGGTGCCGCCGAACGAGGACGGAGGCTGCGGCTCGGAGGTCTCCTGGCTCGGCGAGAACGCCGTCGTGGCGGGCGCGCTGAAACCCTCGCCCGGCGAGGAGCCGGACTCACCCGGGGCCGGCGGCGCGACCGTGGTGCGCTCGGCGGCGTCGTCCTCCGCGGGCTTGTCGCCGTACGCGGGCGCGCCCGGCTGGCCGCCGAACTGCCCGGGCTGGCCGGGCTGACCCGGCTGGCCGTACGGCTGCGGGTAACCGGGCTGTCCGTACGGGCTCTGTTCCCCGTAGGGCTGGCCGCCGTACCCGGGCTGGCCGGATTGGCCGGGCTGGCCATAGGGCTGCGACGGCTGTCCGTACGGCGGCTGCTGACCGTACGGAGACGGCTGCTGGCCGTAGGGAGGCTGTCCCGGCTGCCCGGGCTGTCCCGGTTGGCTCGGCTGGCCGTAGGGCGGCTGCTGACCGTACGGCTGCTGCTGCGGGTACGACGGCGGGGCGCTGTAGGGCTGCTGGCCGTACGCGGGCGACCCCTGGTCACCCGGCGGGGTGAACGGCGGCGGGGCGCCCGGGGCGGCGTATCCGCCCGGCTGGCCGAACGGCGGCGGCGCGGACTCGCTCGGCTCGCCGCTCTCACCGCCCGCGACGGGCGTGCCGGGGTCGGATGAGGCCTCCGGCTTGGCGGGCCTCCGGTGCTGTCCGAAGACCACGGTGCGGCCCGACTCGAGGACGTCCTGCGGAACATCGGCGACCGGGGCGGAGGTCTCCGCCTCCTGCGACGGCGTGGGTGATGTGCCCGGGGTGGCGTCCTGGCCGGCCGGCGCCTCGTCTCGTTCGTCGCCGGACGCCTCGGACTTGGGGGACTGCTCGTCAGGCAGCGGCCAGTGGGATCCCTGGCCACCGTTCTGCTCGGTCATCGTCGGGCTCCTTCAGCGCCGATGCCGCCGGCGGTGTGCCGCCCGCAGTGCATGACTTCACTCGAAGGCACGTGGCGCATGGGAACCTCCGAGTCATCGACCACAAGCCGACGGTAATCTCCGCCGGTATACCCTTCGCCCCAGCCTGCCGTGATGAGCGGCCTAATCGCAAATCACGCGGTCTGACCTCCCGAAAGGCGAGCCCGGGAGAAGGACCGCAGATCGCCGGATTCCCCCGGTCGGCACGACTCAGCCGCGCAGGGGACCGACGCCCTCGGACCGATCCTCCCCGCGGCCTCGACGGACTCGGGAATCGCTCGCGCCGTCGCGGCCGCAGACGAGTCGCACGGGTGTCGTCCGGGCCGACTCCGCACGCGCGAATTTCACCGTCTTTTCATCCCGGAGAGCGCACGGCCGCACCTCCGCGACCGAACGGGCGCACGCGCCCGCCGACGCACGGGCCCCGGGAACCACGGGCCCCGGGAACACGGAAGAGGCCCCCTCCGATCGCTCGGAAGGGGCCTCTCCGCTTGCCTGATCAGCGGTTGTACTGGCCGAAGTCGTACTCCTCCAGCGGGACCGCCTCGCCGGAGCCCTGGCCGAAGGCGTACTCGGCGCCCTCGTCGTAGGACCCGACGGAGTAGACGGCCGCCTTGGCCTCCTCGGTCGGCTCCACCCGGATGTTGCGGTACTGCGGCATGCCCGTACCGGCCGGGATCAGCTTTCCGATGATGACGTTCTCCTTCAGGCCGACCAGCGGGTCGGACTTGGCGTGGATCGCCGCGTCCGTGAGGACCCGCGTCGTCTCCTGGAAGGAGGCCGCCGACAGCCAGGACTCGGTGGCCAGCGACGCCTTCGTGATGCCCATGAGCTGAGGCCGGCCGACCGCGGGCTGACCGCCCTCGGCGACGACGGCGCGGTTGAGCTCCTCGAACCGAGGACGCTCGATCAGCTCGACGCCGGGCAGCATGTCGGTGTCGCCGGACTCCAGCACCTGGACCCGCTTCAGCATCTGCCGAACGATGATCTCGATGTGCTTGTCGTGGATCGACACACCCTGGGACCGGTAGACCTCCTGCACCTGGTCGACCAGGTGCAGCTGGACCGCGCGGGGGCCGAGGATGCGCAGCACCTCGTGAGGGTTGATCGCACCCTCGATGAGCTGCTGGCCGACGTAGACGTGGTCGCCGTCCTTGATCTTCAGCCGCGACCGCATCGGCACCGGGTAGGCGATCTCCTCGCCACCGTCGTCCGGGATGACCACGATCTTGCGGGTCTTCTCGGTCTCGTCGATGCGGATCCGGCCGGCCACCTCGCTGATCGGGGCGACACCCTTGGGGATGCGCGCCTCGAACAGCTCCTGGACACGCGGCAGACCGTGCGTGATGTCGATGCCCGCCACACCACCGGTGTGGAAGGTACGCATCGTCAGCTGGGTGCCGGGCTCGCCGATCGACTGGGCGGCGATGATGCCGACCGCCTCGCCGACGTCCACGAGCTTGCCGGTGGCCAGCGAACGGCCGTAGCACTGCGCGCAGACACCGATCTTGGACTCGCAGACCAGCGCGCACCGCGTACGGACCTCGGCGACGCCCACCTCGATCAGGCGGTTGATCACCGTGTCGTTGAGGTCGGTGCCGCCCGGGTAGATGAGCGTGCCGTCGACCTCGATGTCCTCGGCGATGTTGCGCCCGACGAGGCTGTTCTCGGAGTTCGCCACCTTGATCAGGGAGCCGTCGGCGCCCTTGGTCGCGATCGCGAACTTGATCGTACGGTCGGTGCCGCAGTCGTCCTCACGGACGATGACGTCCTGCGCGACGTCGACCAGACGACGGGTGAGGTAGCCCGAGTCGGCGGTACGCAGAGCCGTGTCGGCCAGACCCTTCCGGGCGCCGTGCGTGGCGATGAAGTACTCGACCACGGACAGGCCCTCGCGGAAGGAGGACTTGATCGGCCGCGGGATGGTCTCACCCTTGGGGTTGGAGACCAGACCGCGCATACCGGCGATCTGCCGGAGCTGCAGCGGGTTACCGCGGGCACCGGAGTTGATCATCATCCAGATCGGGTTGGTGGCGGGGAAGGCCGCCTCCATGTCCTTGGCGACGTCGACCGTGGCCTTGGTCCAGATCTCGATGAGCTCCTGACGGCGCTCGTCGTCGGTGATCAGACCGCGGTCGTACTCCCGCTGCACCTTGTCGGCCTGCCGCTCGTACGACGCCATGATCTCCGCCTTGTTCGGCGGGGCGATGACGTCGTCGATGGCGATGGTGACGCCGGAGCGGGTCGCCCACCGGAAGCCGGTGTCCTTCAGCGCGTCGAGCGCGTTGGCCACGTCGACCTTCGGGTACGTCTCGGCCAGCTCGTTCACGATCGTCGAGAGCTGCTTCTTGCCGACCTCGTAGTTCACGAACGGGAAGTCGGCCGGCAGCGCCTCGTTGAACAGCAGGCGGCCGAGCGTGGTCTCGAGGCGGTACGGCTGCCCCTCCTCGTAACCCTCCGGCGCCGTCCAGCCGCGCGGCGGCGGGACGTCCTTGACCCGGACCTGGATCCGGGCCTGCAGGTCGAGCTCGCCCCGGTCGTAGGCCATGATCGCCTCGGACAGGGTGGTGAACGTACGGCCCTCGCCGTCCGCCCCCTCCTTGTCCACGGTCAGCCAGAACAGGCCGATGACCATGTCCTGGGTCGGCATCGTGACCGGCTTGCCGTCGGACGGCTTGAGGATGTTGTTGGTCGAGAGCATCAGGATGCGCGCCTCGGCCTGGGCCTCGGCCGCCAGCGGCAGGTGCACGGCCATCTGGTCACCGTCGAAGTCCGCGTTGAACGCGGTGCAGACGAGCGGGTGAATCTGGATGGCCTTGCCCTCGACCAGCTGCGGCTCGAAGGCCTGGATGCCCAGGCGGTGCAGCGTCGGCGCCCGGTTGAGCAGCACCGGGTGCTCGGTGATGACCTCTTCGAGCACGTCCCACACGGCCGGGCGGGCACGCTCGACCATGCGCTTGGCGCTCTTGATGTTCTGTGCGTGGTTGAGGTCGACCAGCCGCTTCATGACGAAGGGCTTGAACAGCTCCAGCGCCATCTGCTTCGGCAGACCGCACTGGTGCAGCCGCAGCTGCGGGCCGACGACGATGACCGAACGGCCGGAGTAGTCGACGCGCTTGCCCAGGAGGTTCTGGCGGAACCGGCCCTGCTTGCCCTTGAGCATGTCGGACAGCGACTTGAGCGGACGGTTGCCGGGCCCGGTGACGGGCCGGCCGCGGCGGCCGTTGTCGAACAGCGCGTCGACGGCCTCCTGGAGCATCCGCTTCTCGTTGTTGACGATGATCTCGGGCGCGCCGAGGTCGAGCAGCCTCTTCAGCCGGTTGTTCCGGTTGATGACCCGGCGGTACAGGTCGTTGAGGTCGCTCGTGGCGAACCGGCCACCGTCGAGCTGCACCATCGGGCGCAGGTCCGGCGGGATGACCGGAATGCAGTCCAGCACCATGCCCCGCGGGCTGTTGCGGGTGTTGAGGAACGCGGAGACGACCTTGAGGCGCTTGAGGGCGCGAGCCTTCTTCTGGCCCTTGCCGCTGCGGATGATCTCCCGCAGCCGCTCCGCCTCGGCGTCGAGGTCGAAGTTCTCCAGCCGCTTTTGGATCGCGGCCGCGCCCATGCCGCCCTCGAAGTAGCGGCCGAAGCGGTCGCGCATCTCGCGGTAGAGCAGCTCGTCGCCCTCGAGGTCTTGGACCTTGAGGTTGCGGAAGCGGTTCCACACCTCGTCGAGGCGGTCCAGCTCGCGCTGGGCCCGGTCGCGGATCTGCTTGATCTCACGCTCGGCGGCCTCGCGCACCTTGCGGCGCTGGTCGCCCTTTGCCCCCGCGGCCTCGAGCTCGGCGAGGTCCTGCTCCAGCTTCTTCTGCCGGGCCTCGATCTCGGCGTCGCGGCGCTGCTCGATCTGCTGCCGCTCCACAGAGATCTTGGCCTCGAGCGAGGGCAGGTCACGCTCGCGCGAATCCGTGTCGACCCACGTGATCATGTAGGCCGCAAAGTAAATGATCTTCTCAAGGTCCTTGGGCGCCAGGTCCAGGAGGTACCCCAGCCGGCTCGGCACGCCCTTGAAGTACCAGATGTGCGTGACCGGCGCGGCCAGCTCGATGTGGCCCATCCGCTCACGACGCACCTTGGCGCGGGTCACCTCGACGCCACAGCGCTCACAGATGATGCCCTTGAAGCGGACGCGCTTGTACTTCCCGCAGTAGCACTCCCAGTCGCGGGTCGGACCAAAGATCTTTTCGCAGAAGAGCCCGTCCTTCTCCGGCTTCAGAGTCCGGTAGTTGATGGTCTCCGGCTTCTTGACCTCACCGTGTGACCACTGCCGGATGTCGTCCGCCGTCGCCAGGCCGATCCGCAGCTCGTCGAAGAAGTTGACGTCGAGCACTTTGTTAACCAGTCCCCTGCTGTCGTATGCCGTTCCCAGGTCGCGGCCGCCGGGCCCGCGCTGTGCGCGCCGGCCCGGCCATCCGCTCGCTAGACCTCTTCGACACTGCTCGGCTCACGCCGGGACAGGTCGATGCCGAGCTCCTCCGCTGCGCGGAAGACGTCCTCGTCGGTGTCACGCATCTCAATGGACATGCCGTCGCTGGAGAGCACCTCGACGTTCAGGCACAGCGACTGCATTTCCTTGATCAGCACCTTGAAGGACTCAGGGATGCCCGGCTCAGGGATGTTCTCGCCCTTGACGATGGCCTCGTAGACCTTCACACGGCCGAGGACGTCGTCGGACTTGATGGTGAGCAGCTCCTGGAGGGCGTAGGCGGCGCCGTACGCCTCCAGCGCCCAGACCTCCATCTCACCGAAGCGCTGGCCACCGAACTGGGCCTTACCGCCGAGCGGCTGCTGGGTGATCATGGAGTACGGGCCGGTCGAACGCGCGTGGATCTTGTCGTCGACCAGGTGGAGCAGCTTCAGGATGTAGATGTAACCAACGGCGATCGGGTCCTTGAAGGGCTCACCGGTGCGGCCGTCGAACAGCCGCGCCTTGCCGGTCTTTTGCACCATGCGCTCGCCATCGCGGTTCGGCATGGTGCTGTCGAGCAGCTCGGTGATCTCCTCCTCGCGGGCACCGTCGAAGACCGGCGTGGCGACGTTGGTGCCGGGCTCGGCACTGTCCGCCCCGATGGCCTTCAGCTGGCGCTTCCACTCGGCGTCGTCCCCGTCGACCTTCCAGCCCCGGCTGGCCACCCACCCGAGGTGGGTCTCCAGGACCTGGCCGACGTTCATCCGGCCCGGCACGCCGAGCGGGTTGAGGACGATGTCGACCGGGGTGCCGTCCTCCAGGAACGGCATGTCCTCGACCGGCAGCACCTTGGAGATGACGCCCTTGTTGCCGTGACGACCGGCGAGCTTGTCACCATCGGTGATCTTGCGCTTCTGGGCCACGTACACGCGGACCAGCTCGTTCACGCCCGGAGGGAGCTCGTCGCCCTCTTCGCGGCTGAACACGCGAACACCAATGACCTTGCCGGACTCACCGTGCGGGACCTTCAGCGAGGTGTCGCGGACCTCACGGGCCTTCTCACCGAAGATCGCGCGCAGGAGGCGCTCCTCCGGGGTCAGCTCGGTCTCGCCCTTGGGCGTGACCTTGCCGACCAGGATGTCGCCCGTGGTGACCTCGGCGCCGATGCGGATGATGCCGCGCTCGTCCAGGTCGGACAGGACCTCTTCGGAGACGTTCGGGATGTCCCGGGTGATCTCCTCCGGACCCAGCTTGGTGTCACGGGCGTCGACCTCGTGCTCCTCGATGTGGATCGAGGACAGGACGTCGTCCTGCACCAGACGCTGGGAGAGGATGATCGCGTCTTCGTAGTTGTGGCCCTCCCACGGCATGAACGCCACCAGGAGGTTCTTGCCCAGCGCCATCTCGCCGTTGTCCGTGCACGGACCGTCGGCGACGACGGTGCCGACCTCGACTCGCTGGCCCTCGTTCACGATCGGCTTCTGGTTGAAGCACGTGCCCTGGTTGGAGCGCTTGAACTTGGCGACACGGTACGTCGTGCGCGTGCCGTCGTCGTTCATCACCGTGATGTAGTCGGCCGAGACCTCCTCGACGACACCGGCCTTCTCGGCCGTGATGACGTCGCCGGCGTCGGTCGCCGCGCGGTACTCCATGCCCGTACCGACCAGCGGAGCCTCGCTGCGCAGCAGCGGCACCGACTGGCGCTGCATGTTCGAACCCATCAGCGCGCGGTTGGCGTCGTCGTGCTCGAGGAACGGGATCATGGCCGTCGCGACCGACACCATCTGGCGCGGCGAGACGTCGATGTAGTCCACGTCGGCCGGCGAGATGAATTCGATCTCGCCGCCCTTCCGGCGCACCAGAACGCGGTTCTCGGCGAAGTTGCCGTCGTCGTCGATCGGCGTGTTGGCCTGGGCGACGACGTGCCGGTCCTCCTCGTCCGCGGTGAGGTAGTCGATCTGCTCGGTGACCCGGCCGTCGACGACCTTGCGGTACGGCGTCTCGATGAAGCCGAAGGAGTTGACCCGGCCGTACGAGCTCAGCGAGCCGATCAGGCCGATGTTCGGGCCTTCCGGCGTCTCGATCGGGCACATGCGGCCGTAGTGCGACGGGTGGACGTCACGGACCTCCATGCCGGCGCGCTCACGGGACAGACCACCGGGACCCAGGGCGTTCAGGCGACGCTTGTGCGTCAGACCCGCGAGCGGGTTGGTCTGGTCCATGAACTGCGACAGCTGCGAGGTGCCGAAGAACTCCTTGATCGACGCCACGACCGGGCGAATGTTGATCAGGGTCTGCGGCGTGATCGCCTCGACGTCCTGCGTGGTCATGCGCTCGCGAACGACGCGCTCCATACGGGCCAGACCCAGGCGGACCTGGTTCTGGATGAGCTCGCCGACCGAACGGATGCGCCGGTTGCCGAAGTGGTCGATGTCGTCGGTCTCGACGGGCACGTCGCGGCCCGCCGGGCCCGTGACCTCTTCCTCGCCGGCGTGCAGCCGTACGAGGTAGTCGACGGTCGTGACGATGTCGTCCTCGGTCAGGGTGCCCTGCGTCAGGCCCAGATCGAGGCCGAGCTTCTTGTTGACCTTGTATCGGCCGACCTTCGCGAGGTCGTACCGCTTCGGGTTGAAGTAGAGGTTCTCAAGCAGCGTCTGCGCGGACTCCTTGGTCGGAGGCTCACCCGGGCGCAGCTTGCGGTAGATGTCGAGCAGGGCGTCGTCCTGCCCGGTGGTGTGGTCCTTCTCCAGGGTGATCCGCATCGACTCGTAGTCGCCCCAGCGCTCGAGAATGCGGGCGTCGTCCCAGCCCAGCGCCTTGAGCAGAACGGTGACGCTCTGCTTGCGCTTACGGTCGATACGGACGCCGACATTGTCACGCTTGTCGACTTCGAACTCGAGCCATGCACCCCGGGAGGGGATCACCTTGCAGCCGAAGATGTCCTTGTCGGACGTCTTGTCCAGGGTCCGGTCGAAGTAGACACCGGACGAACGGACCAGCTGAGAGACGACGACACGCTCGGTGCCGTTGATGATGAAAGTGCCCTTCGGCGTCATGAGCGGGAAGTCACCCATGAACACCGTCTGGCTCTTGATCTCCCCCGTGGAGTTGTTGATGAACTCCGCCGTGACGAACATCGGGGCGGAGAAGGTCATGTCCTTGTCTTTGCACTCCTCGACGGAGTACTTCGGCGGCTCGAACCGGTGATCGCGGAACGAGAGGGACATGGTGCCGGAGAAGTCTTCGATGGGACTGATCTCTTCGAAGATCTCCTCGAGTCCCGACTGGGTCGGGACATCCTTACGACCGGCCTGCTGGGCCGCATCGACCCGGGCCTTCCACCTCTCGTTACCGAGCAACCAGTCAAAGGACTCGGTTTGCAGCGCGAGGAGGTCCGGTACTCCCAGAGGCTCCTTGATACGCGCAAAGGAAACGCGGTTCGGACCGGTTGCGGTAGTCGAGGCGTTGCGCGAGGCTGCCAAGAGTGGTCCTTCCGAGGGCTCGCGGCGGACTGACGACGCGCACGCCAGACGATCCACGTCCCAATACCGTGCAGAACGGACTCTTCACGGTCTCTCAGGTTGTGGATAGTCAGAGGGCAGCGCAAAGGGGCAGTGTAGCCGAAGGCTACACCGCTGGCAAGCAGAGCGCCGCAGTATGCATCACAGTTGCTCCGCAGCATCGCTCGTCAGCGGCCCCACGTCAAGACTAGACATGGACATTTCGCCCGCTCATCAGGCGTGACGAAGACCATAGTTTAGCCGACGTTCGCCGGGCCTCGCCGTCTCACTGGGTGGACATGTCCGCAGATGTCGTTGAGCCCTGTCGCGAAGGGCCTTCTCGGGGTCTCGCGGAGGCCACAGGGAGGCCTCGCCCCGGCCATCGAACGGTCATCCGAAGGCCACCCGCCCTCACCTCGTACGAGACCGCCACGGCCGCCGGATGACGTCCTTCCCCACGGGCAGTTCGTGATCGTCGCGGCGGGGCCGGTGGGGCCGGTGGGGCGAACGAACGTGGCGGGCCGACGTCATCCCGGCGGCCGCGATGACGCCCGCCCGTGAGGCCGGTGCAGCGGGAGTGGGCCAGTCCGATGACGCTGGCCCGTGGGGCCGATCTGGCGAGATCGTGTGGGATCCGCCTGGTGTGCTCTCGCGAGGTTTCGCCTGGCCGGACCGGCGGAGCAGGTCTTGTGAGGCCGGGATGACAAGCCCGCACGGTGGGGCTTGTGTGGTGGGTGAGCGCGACAAGAGCGCCGTCCTGATACCGGCCGATGAGGACGACGCGACCAGACCTACATGAGGTCGCAACTGACCCTCGCTTGCCCGATGGGCCCACAAGGAGCGGGGAGGTCTTGGCTCAGAACTTCTTGAGCACCATCACCTCGTGAATCACCAGCTCGTCCCCATTGAGCGAGACCGGTCTCAAGACAGGCTCGTCCTCGTGAAAGCGCATGTGGCAGCTGAAGATGGGCGGCCCGCCCCGGTAGCCGACCGCTCGCTCCTGCAGCCACGGGAGCAGCTCCGACAATCCATCGAGCTCATCAGCGTGGCGCACCTGGCGTGAGGTCAGCACCCAGCTGTCGGCGCCCTGCCCCCTCGCGGCGGACCAGCTCCGAGAAGGCCACCCCGCCGCCCCTCCCGTCAGCAGGCCCGCGCTGGCCGAGCAGAGGGAGGACGTCGACCCACCACTGGTCTTCAGGCAAAGGCTCTCCGTCTTCGTCCACCATCATCATGTCACCGCTCGACGTAACGATGTTGAGCACTTCCGGCTTGGGCCCGAGCCCAAGATGCCAGCGAAGCTCGGCCACATCGGTTTCGGCAAGGTCGGCTGGGAGCTCGGCGGTCAGGAGCACTTCGTACAGATCTGCCATGCCGGGGCATGTTAGCCAGATTGCCGCCTGGGCCGATGAAGATCCGACGCAGCATCAGAACCCACAATGCGTCACCAACCCCGTAGAGCGAGACAGAGTCAATCCAAACCGGCCGCTGACAGCTTGTGAGGCTTTAGCGCGAGATGTGCCCGATGAGAACGAACGATGCCATCGTGCGTGGTGAGGCCCACACGGTGAGGCCCACACGGTGAGGCCCACACGGTGAGGCCCACACGGTGAGGCCCACACGGTGAG
>NZ_JBHLZP010000042.1:0-28742 GCF_042429965.1 Actinoallomurus acaciae | reverse complement strand
AGGCCCACACGGTGAGGCCCACACGGTGAGGCCCACACGGTGAGGCCCACACGGTGAGGCCCACACGGTGAGGCCCTCCCGCCCGGGGCGCCAGCCCACTTCTATCGTCCACCCTCGAAAGCCGCCGCAGGAAGGCCGGCGGCGTGGCTGTGGATAACTTCTCTGGGTGCGAGCCTCTCGCGGGGGGCTTGTCAGGGCATCCCTGACGATCTACCTTTGTCAGGGGTTTCCTGACACATGGAGGTTTCTCATGGCGATGCCTGTTCCCCCTGCTGAGGCGGTGCGCTGCTCGTTCTGTGGCAAGGCGCACACCGAGGTCGACAAGATGGTCGCCGGGCCCGGAGTGCACATCTGCAACGAGTGCATCGGCTTGGCCGAAGCGATCATCGAGGAGTACCGCGACGCCCCGGTCAGGCCACGGCTGCCGGTCTGGGAGTCGCTGGACGACGAACAGATGCTCGACCACATCCCGCGCGTCGCCGCGGTCGCCGATCAGGTTGAGGCCGATCTGCGCTCGTGGGTGCGGGAGTTGCGCCGTCGAGGCGTCACCTGGGCGCGGATCGGGCAGGCCCTCGGCATCACTCGCCAATCCGCGTGGGAGCGGTTCTCCGGCGAGGAGTGATCGGAGGCCCGGCGGCCCCAAAACGGGTCCCCAGCGCCCCCACCGCGCCCGGAGAGGGCCGCTACCGGCCTCCGAGGCGCCGCAGGCCCCGAAAAACCCGCACCGCCCCTGCCCGCGCCGTACGTCGCCCTCTCGCGGCCGCACCGCCACCGACCCGGTCCGGCCCGGTCAGGTCGGCTACGGTCGCTTCGACGTCTTCGGGGACGTCTTGGAGGGCGGCTTCTTCGACGTTGACGGAGCCGGGGTCGGGGAGGCCGACGCCGGGGGCGGGGTGGTCATCCTCGGGCCGTCGATCAGCCACTTCTTGCCGATCTTCTGCATCTGGAGCCGCGGCCAGGACGTGTCCACCTGGGGCTCCTTGTGTGCGGCGTTGACCGAGATCATCTTCACGAACAGGACCACCTCGACCCGCGTCGGGGTCGCGTCGGTCACTCCCGTTACCTGGATCTGGGTCAGGGCCTGGGTCTGGCTCTTCTCCACCGACGGGCGGAAGATCTGCCAGTAGTCGCCGAACGACTTGGCCATGCCCGGGGTCATCTCCGACTTCGCCTTGCTCAGGTCGTAGTCGAGGGTCTTGTAGTTGTACGAGAGCAGGTCCTTCGCCTCGGACTGGGCGGCGGCGCGCGCGTCGTCGCGGGCACGGGTGACGGCTCGGTCGTGGATCTCCTGGTGCCACAGGTACAGGCAGCACACCGCCAGCACGAGGCACGCGCAGCCCAGCAGTGCCAGCATCGGCGTCGCCGGGGACCGGCGACCGGCCGCCGGGGTCTTCCCGGAGCCCTCCGGCTCGCGCTCGTCGTCGCGCTTCCGCTCTCCCTTGTCGTCGCGCTTCCGCTCGCGCTTGTCGTCGCGGCCGGCCCGTCGCGCGGCCCGGCGGCGCTCGCTGTCCGTCTCCACCGTCACTGCAGACCGCCCATCCCCGAGACCTTCCAGTCGTCACCCCGCTTGGTGAGCTGCACCTGCGCGCTCGCCCACGACGACACCGGGGTCTTCACCTGGCTGGACTGGGAGGTGCGCTTCACGGTGACCATGACCTCGGCCGACTTGGAGTTGATGTTCACCACGCCCGAGGCGTACACGACCGCGCTGGAGACCAGCTGGTTGCTCACCACGGTCTGCTTCCAGGTCGAACCGAGCTGCTGCACCGCCTGCGCCTTGAACGCGCTGTCCAGGTCCGTGTACACCCGCTGGGTGTCCTGGTCGAAGGTCTGGTAGCTGATCTCGTAGAAGTGGGTGACGACCCGGCGCGCGACCTCCTGAACGGCGGCGATGTCGGACTTGCGGGTGTCGGCGGCGTACGTGCTCTTGGCGAGGAAGCCCGCCCACACCGTCAGTGCGATGAAGATCAGTCCCAGTGCCGCGAAGGCCGCTCCCAGACGGCCTCCGCGTACCCGCCGGTCGAGCATCGCCCCCAGCCGGCCACGGCCGGCGCTCAGCCGACGATCGGGCTCAGCAGAAGCGTCTGCCATGAAGCGTCTCCCGTCAGTTGACTGACCTTGCCCAACCGGTACTGCTCTCCGTCGGGTCCCGTGTAAACGCGAGTCCGGGGATCGTAGCCCGTGACGAAGAGCGTCTGAAGCTGGGATGCGGACTGCGCACCGTTCGACGCCCCCGGCGACTGCTGCCCCGACGCCTGCTTGGCCGCATCCGAGGACGAGGACGACGACGAGGAGGACGAAGACCCGCTCGAGTAGGTCCGCTCGTACGGGAAGCCCGCGCCCGAGGTGGCGCCGGCCGGGAGCTGGGGGTACGGCGCCGCGGGCGGGGCGTTGCGCGAGCCGCGTACGGCCGTGGTCGAGTTCTTCGGCAGCTTGCAGGAGGCCTTGGGGTTGACGCTCGCCGGGCGCGTGTCCTGCGGATACCGCACCCGCGTGTTCTCGTACCCCTTGGTGCACACGGGTGGCGCGTTGAGGTTCAGCTCCAGGCCGAAGTGCACGGTGCCGTCGCCGGGTGCCACGGTGAACGCGGCACCCACGATCAGCGGGTACGTGACCAGCATCTGCCGCAACTGGGTGGAGCGCGAGGTCAGCACCTGCCCGATCACGGATCCGTTGGCCAGGAGCGTGGGCAGCGTCGGCTCGACGCGTTCGAACAGGTCGTTGGCCTGGTCGAGTGTGCCGGGCGTGGTGTTCAGCACCGAGCGCACCGTGCCGTCGTCGTGCTTGAGCTCACTGGTCAGCGACGCCAGGTCGCGGGAGAACTGCCGGAACGTCGGGCCCTCGTCCACCTGCGTGTCCAGGACCGTACGGCTGTTGTTGAGCAGCTGGATCGTCTCGGGGTAGGCCGCGTTGAGCGAGTCGAGGATCCGCTTGTTCGAGTCGAGCAGCGACTGCAGGTCCGGGCCGGTGCCCGACAGGCCCTTGTCGAGCTCGTCGATGACCGTGCCGAGGTCCTGGGGGTTGACCGTACGGACCAGCGCGTCGACGTTGTGCAGCAGCTCGTACGTCTGCACCGGCAGGTGCGTCTGCGAGACCGGGATGACCGAGCCGTCCTTCAGCGACGGACCGTTGCCGGCCGGGCGCAGGTCGACGTACTGCTCGCCGACGCCGGACCGGTTGAGGACGTAGGCCTGGACGTTGTTGGCGGGCACTTTCTTGCCCCGGTCGATGCGCAGCTCGACGCGCACGCCCTTCTTGGTCAGCCGCAGCGGGCCCACGCGCCCGACCGTGACGCCGCGGTAGGTCACCTCGGCGTTGGTGAAGATGCCACCCGAGTCGGTGAGGTCGACGTACACCCGGTACCGCAGGTCGAGCACGCCCTGCCCAATGCCGATGATGTTGACCAGGGTGTACGCCATGGTCAGCACGGTGATGACGGCGAACACCAGCAGCTGGATCTTGACGCCGCGCTTGATGATCATGCGGTGCCTCCCTGGAGCAGCGCGCCGAGGTCGTCACCGGACCGGCCGCTCATGCCGAGCGGCGGCAGGATGTCGCCGATCCCCCCGGAACCACCGTTCGAGCCGGAGGTGCCGGGAGATTGGGAGGACCCGGGGGTCGCGGTTCCGCCGTTCTGGCCCGTCCCGTTCGAGGTGAGTCCCGGCAGCACGCCCAGCGGCGTGTCCGGCAGGCTCGTGCGCGGCGGCGGCAGGATGTTCTGCAGCTTGTCCGCGGCCTTGGAGATCCCCGCGAGCGGTGTGCCGGCGAGGAGGTTGTGCGCGAGGTCGGCCACGTTGAGGTCCATGGAGACCATGAGGTTGCCGTAGTCGCCCTTGACCGCCTGGCTGACCGTCTGCGGGAACGGGAAGGTGAACAGGCCGCCGAGGATCTTGGGGATCGTGTCGCTGGCCTTGTTGGTGTTGTCCAGGATGGTCTGCAGGGACTTGAGGTTGGCCACCGTGTCGCCCTGCGACCGGTTGATGATGCGGGTCGCGACCGTGCCCAGCTTGTCCATGTTGACGAGCAGCTTGGTGAGGTCCTTGCGCTGGGAGGCCAGCACCTTCACCGCCGGGCCGGTGCTGTCGATGGTGTCGGCGA
Organism: Actinoallomurus acaciae; assembly: GCF_042429965.1. Classification (NCBI taxonomy): domain Bacteria; kingdom Bacillati; phylum Actinomycetota; class Actinomycetes; order Streptosporangiales; family Thermomonosporaceae; genus Actinoallomurus; species Actinoallomurus acaciae. The sequence continues at coordinate 24,644 of NZ_JBHLZP010000042.1, read as the reverse complement.
TCGTCTGGTTGTGCTTGGCGAGCGTCGTGGCCAGCGCGTCGACCTTGTCGATGGTCGTGACGATCTGGTTCTTCTGCCGGTCGAGCGTGCCGACGAAGGTGTTGAGCTGGTTCAGCACGTCGCGCAGCTGCGTGGTGTGGCCCTGCAGGGCGGCGTTGAGCTCGTGGTTGATCGTCGAGATCTGTTCGAGGCCGCCGCCGGTGACGAGCATCGACATCGCCGACAGCACCTCCTCGACCTCGGTGCTGCGAGAGGTGCGGTCGAGCGGAATCTCGGCACCGTCCGCGAGCCGTCCCTGCGGTGTCTGTCCCTGCGGGGCGGACAGCGCGACGTACTTCTCCCCGAGGAGGCTGGTCTGGGAGATGGTGGCGACCGCGTTGGCGGGCAGGTCGACCGTACGGCGGAGGCGGCACGTCACGACGGCCTTCCAGTCGACCAGGTCGATCTTGGTGACCATGCCGACCGGGACGTCGTTGACCCGGCACTGCGACTGCGGCACCAGGTCCAGGACGTTCTCGAAGACCATCTTCACGTCGTACGGCCGGGAGCCGGTGTCGACGCCGCCCGGCAGGGGCAACGACGACACGCCCTTGAACGTGCATCCCGAGACCGCGGTGCCGAGGGCGAGCGCGATCGCGAGGGCCCGCGGAGCCGCGCGGCGAATGGTACGTCGGCCCATGACCGAGCGCAGCGAGGGAATCGAAAACGCAGCCCGAGTGATCACTCTCTCCGACGTAGGAGGATTCATGATCAGGCCTCCCTTCCCTCTCGTGTCGTACTTGCGCTCACGGAATGATCGGCAGCGTGTCCGTGCCGGGGGACCTGGTCGATGAGCCGCCCGACGGGCCCTTGACGCTCGCCGGGAGCGGGATGAGGTTCTGGAGGTATCCGTCGAACCACCGGCCGGTCGACGTCGCGTCCGCCGAAGTCGTGACGAACGGCCCGAGAACCTTCACCGCCCGGTCGAGGTTGTCCTGGTTGCGCAGCAGGATGCCGACGACCTTGTGGAGCTGGGTCAGGGCGGGGTTCAGCGTGGCGCGGTTCTCTTCGATCGTGCCGGTGATCTGCTGGGAGAGGCTCACCGTGCCGGACAGCAGCGAGCGGACCGCCGCACGACGGTCGTCGATCTCCTGCAGCAGCAGCGAGCCGTCCGAGACCAGCGCCGCCAGGTCGCCGCTGCGGTCGGCCAGCAGTTTGGTGACGTTGTTCGTGTGCTGGAGCAGATCGCTCAGCGACTCGTCGCGTGAGGCCACCGCCCGGGAGACCTTCCGCAGCCCGTCCAGCGCTCCACGGACGTTGTCCGGGGAGCCCCGCAGTGTGTCCGACAGCGTGTCGAACGCCTTGCCGAGCTGCGACACGTCGATCTTCTGCACCTGCCCGCTGAGGTCCTGCAACGCCGGCACGACCTCGTACGACGGCGTCGTGCGCGAGGTGGGGATCTCCGAGTGCGGCGACTGCCGTCCCGAACCGCTCGGCTGGATCTCCAGGTAGTGCGAGCCGAGGATCGTGCTCAGCTTGATCGACGCTCGCGAGCTGGTGCCGAAGCGCACCTTGGGGTCCACCGTGAAGGCGACCTTCACGTGGTCGCCCTCCAGGCCCACGCTCAAGATCTTGCCGACCTTCACTCCGGCGATCCGGACGTCCTCCGACGGCTTGAGCCCGCTGGCCTCCGTGAACGCGGCCCGGTACTTCGTCCCGCCCTCGAAGCGCGACAGGTTGAACGAGAGGGCCACGAGCAGCGTCACCGTGGTCACGCCGAGCACGCCCATTCGTAGGGGATCCCGATCCCGGAACGACCGCTTCATGGCCGAACTCCCCTCTCAGCCCGAAGATGAACTTTCTCATTCTTTGCACCGGGCGTTGTCGTTCACGATCTGCGGCGTGTTGACAGAGACCTTTCCGGGCAGCCCGATCTGGGCGTCCAGACTGCAGAGGTAGAAGTTGAAGAAGGATCCGTAGGACGCCACCCGGTCGAGCAGCGTGAAGTTGGTGGGCAGCGCCGCGAACGCCTTGTCCAGGTCGTTGCCGTTGGCCGCGAGGACCTTCGACAGCTTGCCGAGCTGGGTGATGTCGTCCTTGAGCGGAGGCCGCGCCTGGCTGAGCAGGCCGTTGGTCGTGCCGATGAGCTGGTTGACGCTGACGAGCGAGTCGCCGATCGCCTTGCGGTCGCCGGACAGCCCCGAGACGAGGCTCTTCAGGTTGGTGATCAGCGAGGAGACCTCGCCGTCGCGCGCGTCGATCGTGCTGATCACGCGGTCGAGGTTGTCGATGACCCGGCCGATGACCTCGTCGCGGTCGCCCAGGGTCTGGGTCAGCGACGAGACGTGTGCGAGCAGGCCGTTGACCGTGCCGCCCTCGCCCTGAAGCACCTGGATGATCTCGTACGAGAGCTGGTTGACGTCCTGTGGCCGGATGGCCCGCAGCAGCGGGCGGAAGCCGTTGAACAGCGCGGTCAGGTCGAGCGCCGGCTGGGTCTGCTCCTTGGGGACGATGCCGTTCGCCGGCAGGGTGCCGCCCTGGCCCGAGCCCTGGGTCAGGGAGACATAGCGCTGGCCCATCAGGTTGCGGTAGCGCAGCTGGGCCTGGGTGCTGCGCGGCAGCGGCTCGGACTTGAGCACCGAGACCGTCACCTGCGCGAGAGTGCCGTGGTAGAGCTTGATCGAGTCGACCTGCCCGACGCGTACGCCGGCGATGCGGACCTCGTCGCCCGGGAGCACGCCGGCCGCGTCGGTGAAGATCAGCCGGTACTTCGTCGTGGCGACGAACTGGGTGTTGGAGATCGTGATCGCGAGGATGCCGGTGAACAGCGTCGCGATCACCGCGAAGATGATCAGCTTGACGGCGGCCGACGTCGTCTTCACTTCACCGTCACCACCATTCCGCTGGCGGCCGGGGCGTAGAGCAGGGAGGCCAGGTCGGACACCTGGTTCGCGGACGTGCCCATCGCCGGGGCCATGAGACTCTTCAGCATGGTGTCGTCATCGGTCGAGGCGCCGGGCTTGATCAGGACGCTGGACAGCGAACGGCCGGCCGGGCCCTTCCACCACGTGTCGTCCTCGGTGCCGTCGAGGGTCTGGTACTGCGGGAACGGCACCTTCGGGTCGGGCACGCCGTAGCAGCGGGGGTTGCGCTGGTCCTTGATCTCCGGCGTGTCCAGGACCGGCTTGTACGCCGGCCGTGGCTTGCTCAGCTCGAGTGTGACGTGAACGCCGGGCTGGCCGCCGCCCATCGCCTCGACCAGACGGGGCTGGATCTTGGCCATGCCCTTGAAGACGCACGGGATGCTCGGGGAGTACTTGGCGACGAGGGCGAGCGCCTGCCGGTTGGCGAGCTGCGCGCCCACCAGACGCGGCTCGTTGTCCTCCGCGAACGGGGTGAGCTTGCCGGTCAGGTCGATGCCCTTGTCCAGCAGGGAGACCAGCTGAGGCTGCTTGTCGACGATCGTCTTGTTGGTGACCTGGAGGTTCTGCATGATCGACAGCAGGTCGGGCGCGGCGGCGTTCAGGTTGCCGGTGACCGTGGACAGCGCGCGCAGGTCGTGCACGATCGTCGGCAGGTGGGGGTTGAGCTTCCTGAGGTAGCCGTCGGCCAGGTCGATCGTCTGCCCGATCTCCTCGCCGCGGCCCTGCAGCGCGGTGGCCAGGGCGTTGAGCGTCGCGTTGAGCTTCTCGGGCTTGACCGCGTTCAGCAGCGGCATGACGTCGTCGAGGACCTGGTTCACCTCGACGGCGGTGGTCGACTTGTCCTGGGCGATGCTGTCGCCGTCCTTCAGGTGCGGGCCCGGGTCGGCGGTGGGCGGCACCAGGTCGACGTACTTCTCGCCGAACACCGTCTTGGGCAGCATGCGCGCCGAGGAGTTGTCCGGGATCAGCGCCGCCTTGCTCGGGTCGAGCGCGAGGTCGATCGCGGCGCCGGTGTCGGTGGAGTGGATGCTGCGGACCTCACCGACGATCAGGCCGCGCACCTTGACGTCGGAGTGCGGGACGAGCTGCAGGCCGGCCCGGTCGCTGTTGACCGTGACGTGGTAGACGGTCTTGAACGCCTGGTTGTACTGGGCGAGCATCAGCAGCACGAGCACGATGACGACGATCATGAACGCCAGGCCGTAAAGGCGGTAGCGCAGGCGTTCGGACCATGAGCCGGTAGTCATGCATCCTCCCCCGGATCACCCGTCATCATCGCGGTTGTCACCTTCTCGTCCTCAGCCGGCGATCCGGACCGTCGTCGTGGTGCCCCAGATGGCCATCCCCATGAGCAGGTCCACGACGTTCACGACCACGAGGCTCGTACGCACCGCGCGCCCGACCGCCACGCCGACGCCGGCCGGGCCGCCGCTGGCGTTGTAGCCGTAGTAGCAGTGGATGAGCATCACGAGCATCGCGAAGACGAGGACCTTGCCGAACGACCACAAGACGTCGTGCGGTGGGAGGAACAGGTAGAAGTAGTGGTCGTAGGTGCCGCTGGACTGCCCGAACGCCACCGTCACGATGATCCGCGTGGCGAAGAACGAGGCCAGCAGGCCGATGACGTAGAGCGGGATGACCGCGAGCATGCCGGCCACCATGCGGGTGGTCACCAGGAAGGGCAGCGACGGGACGCCCATGACCTCCAGCGCGTCGATCTCGTCGCTGATCCGCATCGCGCCGAGCTGGGCGGTGAAGCCGCAGCCGACCGTGGCCGACAGCGCGAGCGCCGACACCGTCGGCGCGAGCTCCCTCGTGTTGAAGTAGGCGGAGACGAAGCCGCTGAAGGCCGCGCTGCCGATCTGGTTGAGCGCGTTGTAGCCCTGCAGGCCGACCTCGGTGCCGGTGAAGAACGTCATGAACGCGACGATCGCCACGCTGCCGCCCATGACGGCGAGGCCGCCGGTGCCGAGACTGACCTCGGCCAGAAGCCGGATGACCTCTTTCTTGTAGCGGACGATCACCCGCCAGACCCAGGCGAACACGCGGACGTAGAAGGCCATCTGGCGGCCGAAGTCCTCAAGGCGCTCCAGCGGCGCGTCGATGACCCGCTTGGCCGTGCGGAAGCCGGCGCGTGTACTGAGATCGACCCGTCCCGCGACCATCACATTCCCTTCTGCGGCACGAGCTGGAAGTACAGCGCGCTGAGCACGAAGTTCTCCACGAACAGTGCCATGGCCGCGATGACGACGGTCTGGTTCACAGCGTCACCGACGCCTTTGGGGCCGCCGGAGGCGGTCAGGCCCTTGTACGAGGCGACCAGCGCGGCGGTGATGCCGAACACCACGGCCTTGACCTCGGCCTGGTAGAGGTCGGGCAGCTGCGCGAGACCGCTGAAGGAGGACATGTAAGCACCGGGCGTACCGCCCTGGAGCATGACGTTGAAGATGTAGCCGCCGGCGATGCCGACGACCGACACGATGCCGTTGAGGAACAGCCCGACGAAGGCACAGGCGAGAACGCGCGGCACCACGAGCCGGTGCAGCGGGTTGATGCCGAGCACCTCCATGGCGTCGATCTCTTCGCGGATCTTGCGGGCGCCGAGGTCGGCGCAGATCGCCGAGCCGGCCGCGGCGGCGATCAGCAGCGCGGTCACGATCGGGCTGGCCTCGCGGACGATCGCGAGCACCGCGGTCGAACCGGTCTGCGACTGCGCGCCGAGCTGGCGGATGAGGTTGCCGACCTGGAGCGAGAGGATCGCGCCGAACGGGATGGCGACCATGATCGTCGGCGCCACGGTGACGCTGACGATGAACCAGGCCTGCTGCAGGAACTCCTGCCACTGGAACGGCCACTTGAACGCCGCGCGCACGGTGTCGAGCGACATCGCGAAGAAGCGGCCGGGCTCGCGGAAGATGGCGTTGACGGCGCCGTCGGCGACCGGGGCGAGGCGGCTGGGCCTGGACTCGACGGGTTCGGTGCGTTCAGGTGCCTGCGTCATGAGTCCTCCCGCGTCGGAGGGCGTGACCACCGCGGCGTGTCTTCGATTCCCTCGCTCCGCTCGGTCATGGGCGGCCACCTCCGGCGCCGGTCCCCGCCACGGGTGTGCGCTCGGCGACGTACCGCGGCCACTCCTCCAGCCAGTCGCGGCCCTGGTCGTCGACGAACGAGCCGGACGGCGGGGTGACGCCGTGGGCGCGCAGCCACTCTCCGGGCGCGCGCTGGGCCCCGCGCAGGCGGCCGTCGGCCGGCATCAGCTGAGGCGGGATGGGCGGCAGGCCGCCGGGGTCGTGCCCCATGCGGGCCTCGGCCTCCAGCTCGGAGACGTCCTTCTCCTCGGACATGCCGATGGGACCGACCTTGCGGGCGTTGAGGAACTGCCGGACGACCGGCTCTTCGCTCGACAGCAGCATCTCGCGCGGCCCGAACATCACCAGCTCGCGCCGGAACAGCAGGCCGATGTTGTCGGGAACGGTCCGGGCGGTGTTGATGTCGTGGGTCACGATGAGGAACGTCGCGTTGGTCTCGGCGTTGAGGTCGACGATGAGCTGGTTGAGGTAGGCCGTGCGGACCGGGTCGAGACCGGAGTCGGGCTCGTCGCAGAGGATGATCTCGGGTTCGAGCACGAGGGCGCGGGCCAGCCCGGCGCGCTTGCGCATACCGCCGGAGATCTCGCCGGGGAGCTTGCGTTCGGCCCCGAGCAGGCCGACCATCTCCATCTTCTCCATGACGATCTTCTTGACCGCCGACTCGCTCTTGTTGGTGTGCTCGCGCAGGGGGAAGGCGATGTTGTCGTAGAGGTTCATCGAGCCGAATAGCGCGCCGTCCTGGAACAGGACGCCGAACAGCTTGCGCGTCTCGTACAGGTCGTGCTCGCGAAGGTGGGGCATGTCGCGGTCGCCGATCCAGCAGTGACCGCGGTCGGGCTTGAGCAGCCCGACGAGCGTCTTGAGGAAGACCGACTTACCCGTACCGGAGGGCCCGAGCATCACCGAGATCTCTCCGGCGGGCAGGGTCAGCGTCACGTCCTCCCAGATGACCTGACGCCCGAAGGACTTGGTCAGACCATCGACTCTGATTTCGACGCCCACTCGTCACCTTTCGTCCGGCCGGGGGGGGTATCCGGTCCAACGAGCGAGTTACCGCTGAGTCACGGTGCCGTATGACGTAGCGCCAGCGCAAGGTGGCGTCCGGTTCCGTGTAAAGCGTGCAACTACCGTAGTCGTCCCTTTCACCATTGGAAGGGGGCATGGCCGATACCGGTGTCATGGCGAAGGCCTTGTAAGCAGATCGTTACTCGATCCTTATGAGACTAGCGGTCCAACAAGGCACTTGTGAAGGGTGTCTCAACGCGAGGACCCGCGCACCCGGCACGGACCCCGGGGCAAGAGAAAGGGCGGCCACCCGAAACCGGGTGGCCGCCCCGAAGAGCGGTGAAGCAGACGACTACTTGACCGTCACGGTGGCGCCGGCCTTCTCCAGGGCCTCCTTGGCCTTTTCCGCCGCCTCCTTGTTGACCTTCTCGAGCAGGGGCTTCGGCGCGCCGTCGACCAGGTCCTTGGCCTCCTTCAGGCCCAGGCTCGTGAGGGCGCGAACCTCCTTGATGACCTGGATCTTCTTGTCACCGGCGGCCTCGAGGACGACGTCGAACTCGACCTTCTCCTCCGCGGCCTCGGCCGGGGCGCCCGGATCGGCGTCACCGGGGGCGGCGACCGCGACGGGGGCGGCGGCCTGGACGTCGAAGGTGTCCTCGAACTGCTTCACGAACTCCGACAGCTCGAGAAGCGTCATCTCCTTGAACGCGTCGAGCAGCTCGTCGGTGCTGAGCTTCGCCATGATGTCTCCTGTCCTGTCGGCCCGGTCGCTGCCCGGGCCACGTACTCAAAAGGTCTCTACGACCGCGGGATCAACCCTCGTCGGACGCTGCGGCGGGCGCCTCGGCCGGCGCCTCGCCCTCGCTCTCGCGCTTGACCCGCAGGGCGTCGGCCAGCTGGGCGGCCTTGACCGGCAGGGCGTTGAAGACGGCGGCGGCATTGCCCATCGACGCCTTCATCGCGCCCGCGAGCTTCGCGAGCAGAACCTCGCGCGACTCGAGGGAGGCGAGCTTGGTGATCTCGTCGGGCGTCATCGGCTTGCCGTCGACGACACCACCCTTGATCACCAGGTCCGGGTTGGCCTTGGAGAAGTCACGCAGGCCCTTGGCGGCCTCGACCACGTCACCGCGCACGAACGCGATCGCCGACGGCCCCTGAAGCAGCTGCTCCAGCTCCTCGGCGACCCCGGCCTCGCGCGCCGCGATCTTGGTCAGCGTGTTCTTCACCACGGCGAACCGTGCGTTGTCTCCGAGGGACCGGCGCAGCTCGCTGAGCTGCGCCACGGTGAGCCCGCGGTATTCGGTCAGCACGGCGCCACTCGAGCTCTCGAATGCAGATTTGAGCTCGGCGACGGCTGCCGTCTTGTCCGCTCTCGCCATGGCCCTCCTTCCAGATGTACGCCGGCAAGGAAGGCCCAGGAACAGGAAAGGCCCCGGCGCAGGCGCACGGGGCCGACCGCGACGGACGTCGCGTTCGAAGGCTCTCGTCATCACCTGCGCTGGCCACCCGCTGTGCGGGACCTTCGGCCACCCATGCGGGTGACGACCGGCGGTCTTCGGCAGACAAGAGAGTACGCGCCCCGAACCGGTACTCCAAATCGATTCCGGGCGCGCGGGCGAACCGGGCGGTGGCCGCGCGGCCGCCCGGAGCGTGTCCGGGCGGCCGCGTGGCCCTCACAGGCGAGTGTCAGCCGGGAGCGTTGGCGCCGCCGTCCTTGAGCTTGAGGCCGTCCGCGACCTGGCTCTTGGCCGGAGTCTTGATCGAGACGGGCTTGTTGAAGTCGACGTAGTTCATGGCCGTGTCGAGCTTCAGCTTCGCGCCGGGCGGTGTGGCCAGCGTGATCTTGCGCGGCAGCTGCTTCCCGTCGATCCACAGGTTGAAGTTCAGCTTGTCGAGACCGGCCTGGTTGAAGATCTTCTGGGCCTCGGCGCGCTGCTCGCTGCCGAGCTTGGACAGCGCGTCGCTGAGCGCGAACGTGCCCTGGTAGCGCGTTGTGGAGACACCGCCGACCGTCTCCGTACCGACCTTGCGCACGTCCTTGGACGCGGTGAGCATCTTGGCGTTCAGCGCCGGGTCGGCCTGGCGGCCCTGGCTCTCCAGGCCCTTGACGTCGACGCCGGTCGCCTTGCTCAACTCGGTGGTCGAGAAGCTCACCCACGGCTTGCCGGCCTGCTTGGCCAGGGCGGGGACCTTGAGGTAGATCGTGTCGCCGCTGAAGACCTCCTGGAACCCCGCGGTGGTCTTGCCCGGAGTCTTGATCGCGGGCACGTCGAGCTTCATCCCCGGGTCCGGCTTCAGCCGGAACGCCAGGTCACCCTTGAGGTCGGTCTGCCTCCCGTTCACGACGCTGGAGGTCGACAGGGTCGCACGGAACGACTTCAGGTCCGCCGTCCTGTCCGAGGCCTTCCCGAGGGCCTCCTGCGCCGCCGTGAGGTGCACACCGTTCGCAGGCTTGTCGCTCCCCGACGCGTCGCTCTTACCCCCGTCCGCACGGCAGCCCGTGAGGGACACCGTCAGCGCCAGCCCGGCGGCGGCGCCTGCCACGTATCGACTGGCCCTTGCTGTCATCTCGAGTTCCTTCCAGGTTGACGGCCGACCCTTCCGTTGAAGGCGGAGCCTTTTTGCCCTTTCGGCCCGCCTCGCAACGTGTCGGTTCAATACCTGAGCAAGGCCCCTTCAAACAAAATGTCCCGTGACTTAAGTCACGGGACATTCCGTTTAGAAGACGAATCGGCTGGTCAGCCCTGCTATTAGTGCATCTGGGAGCCCAGAGCGTTCTTGAGCTGGTTGCCGTCGGTCACCTCGCCCGCCGGGGGCGCGCTGACCGAGAACGACTTGTTGTAGTCGCTGAAGATCATGGTCGAGGACCCGGTGCCCTTGTCGGCCGTGACCTTGGTGACGAGCTTGCGGGGCAGGCTGTCCTTGCCCACCCACAGGTCGAACGTCACCTTGTTCGCGCCGGACCGCTGGTAGAACTGCTTGAACGCCTGCTGCGCCCCCGCGTCGAGCCGGCCGACCTGCTCCGGGGTGACCGTGCCCGTGTAGTGCGTGGTCTGCACGCCGTCGATGCTCTGGGTGCCGACCCGGCGGGCGTCCTTGGACCCGGTGAAGATCTTCGTCTGCTCGGCCGGGTTGGCCCGCTTGATGATGCTGTCGAGGTTGACCCCTGCCTGCTTGCTCGCCTGGGAGATGGAGAACTTCACCCACGGCTTGCCACCGGTGAACTGCGACAGCTGCTGCGGGACCTTGGCGTAGAAGTCATCCCCGAGGAGGATGGCGCGTTCGCCGCCCGGCAGCGACTGGCCCTTCACGGTGGCCGAGTCGAGCGTGCCGACGGCCTGGAGCTGCGGCTTGAGGCGGATCTGGATGGTGCCGTGCATCTTGGCGGCCGCCTCGCCACCGGTGCCAGCGGCCGTGACCGCGACCTTGTACGAGTCGACCGTGGCCGTCTTCTGCGACGCCAGGGCGATGGCCTGCGCCGCCGGGACCTGGGCGCTCTGCTTGTCGTCGCCGCTCCCCTGGCACGCGGTCAGGGAGACGATGAGCGCGGCTCCCGCCGCCGTCCCCACGGCGTATCGACGAACCATTGATTCCTCCTGCGTCTCGCGTATGGCTACCGGACGCGGATCTCGGTCCGCGAACCGTTCTGTCTCCGGCCGATTACGAGTCTTGTCCCCAACGATCCGTAGGACATCCCCCACAGGGACCAAATGGTTTATCCCCGCATGCTCCCCAGGTCGTACGGCCGGGTGCCCCAATGCCAATTCCGGGGCAGCGGCGATCCCGGACGCGAAAAGGGGCGCCTCCCCGGCGGGAGACGCCCCTTGACGAGCAGAACGGCGAGGTCAGCTCGCCGCGCCCTCGAACTCCGCGGTGAGGTTGCGGGTCTGGCTCGGGTCGAGCGGGATGCCCGGTCCCATCGTGGTGCTCAGGGTGCCCTTCTTGATGTAGCGCCCCTTGGCGGCCGACGGCTTGAGCCGCAGGATCTCCTCGAGCGCCGCGGCGTAGTTCTCCACGAGCTGACGCTCGTCGAAGGAGGCCTTGCCGATGATGAAGTGGAGGTTGCCGTGCCGGTCGACCCGGAACTCGATCTTGCCGCCCTTGATCTCGGAGACCGCCTTGGCCACGTCGGTGGTGACGGTGCCGGTCTTGGGGTTCGGCATGAGACCGCGCGGGCCGAGCACGCGGCCCAGCCGGCCGACCTTGCCCATCATGTCCGGGGTCGCGACGACCGCGTCGAAGTCCAGGAAACCGCCCTGGATCCGCTCGATCATGTCGTCCGTGCCGACGTAGTCGGCGCCGGCCTCACGGGCCTCGTCCGCCTTCGCGCCACCGGCGATGACCAGCACGCGCGCCGTCTTGCCGGTGCCGTGCGGCAGGTTGACCGTGCCGCGGACCATCTGGTCGGCCTTACGCGGGTCGACGCCGAGCCGGAACCCGACCTCGACGGTCGCGTCGAACTTGGTGGGCGAGGTCTGCTTGGCCAGCTTGACGGCCTCGGCCGGGCTGTACAGAGCGGACTTGTCGATCTTGGAGTCGGCCTCGCGGTAGGCCTTGCTGCGCTTCATGTGCGTCTCCTTGCTGGAGTGCGTGGTGTGGGCCGCGCGAGCCCTCCCACGGGGGTAGGTCAGTCGGCGACGTTGATGCCCATGGAACGGGCGGTGCCGGCGACGATCTTCTCGGCCTGCTCGATCGAGCCGGCGTTCAGGTCGGGCATCTTGGTCTGGGCGATCTCCCGGAGCTGGTCGCGGGAGATGCTGCCGACCTTGGTCTTGTGCGGCTCGCCGCTGCCCTTGTCGACCCCGGCGGCCTTCTTGATGAGCTGGGCGGCCGGCGGCGTCTTGGTGACGAAGGTGAACGAGCGGTCCTCGTAGATGCTGATCTCTACGGGGATGACGTTGCCGCGCTGGGACTCCGTGGCAGCGTTGTACTGCTTGCAGAAGTCCATGATGTTGACGCCGTGCGGACCGAGCGCGGTACCGACGGGCGGCGCGGGGGTCGCCTGACCGGCCTGCAGCTGGACCTTGACGATCGCGGCGAGTTTCTTCCTGGGAGGCATGCCTCACCCCTAGCGTTCCTGTGTGGCTTCGGCCCCGACTCCCGCACTCGCGGGCAACACGGCGGCTGGAACGTCGACCGCCGCGTTGGGGCCCTTATCTCCTCGGCAGGCGAGGACCCCGCTCTCGCGGGACCCCTCGCCGACGAGGAGTGGTCAGATCTTGGAGACCTGGTTGAACGACAGCTCGACCGGGGTCTCCCGACCGAAGATCGAGACCAGCACCTTGAGCTTCTGCGCCTCGGCGTTGATCTCGTTGACCGTCGCGGGCAGCGTGGCGAAGGGGCCGTCCATGACGGTGACGGACTCGCCGACCTCGAAGTCGACGGTGGCCGTGGTCTTGGCGGTCTCCTTGGCCTTGACCTGCTCCTCCGGCTCGGGCGCCAGCAGTGTGGCGACCTCACTGAGGTGCAACGGCGACGGAGTGTTGGAAAGTCCTACGAAGCCCGTCACGCCGGGCGTGTTGCGTACGGCGGCCCAGGACTCGTCGGTGAGGTCCATGCGAACCAGGATGTAGCCCGGCAGGACCTTCTCGCTGACCTTCTGGCGCTTGCCGCCCTTGACCTCGGTGACCTCGTGCTGCGGCACCTCGACCTGGAAGATGAAGTCCTCCATGTTGAGCGACTGGGTGCGCTGCTCGATGTTGGTCTTGACGCGGTTTTCATACCCCGCGTACGAGTGAACGACGTACCACTCGCCCGGCAGGCGCCGCAGCTGCGTCATGAAGTCGCCGACCGGGTCGGACGGCTCCTCGGGAGACTCGTCCGCCGGCGTCTCGGCGGCGGCGTCCTCGGCCGAGGCGCCCTCCGGCGTCTCGGCGGACTCCGCGGCGACGTCTTCAGCCTCGGTCGTAGCCGCCGTCTCCACGGACTCGGCCTCCGTGACGGCCTCGTCGTGGAGCTCAGGGGACTCGGACACGATCACTCTTTCTCTCGTTACGTAATGTCTTGCCGGATGCGATGCGTGATCAGCCGAGTCAGCCGAACGCCTTCAGGGTCAGCCACGAGAACAGGTTGTCGAGACCGAACACGATCGCCAGCACAATGACCACAAAGATCAGCGAAACGGCCGTGTACGTGACAAGCTCGTTGCGCGTCGGCCAGATGACCTTGCGAAGCTCGGCGACCACCTGGCGGTAGAACAGCAGGGGAGAAGTCCGCTTCCGGCGCGGCTTCTTCTCCTTGTCCTTGGTCGCGGCGTCGCCGCGCGTGTCAGTCGCCATCGATGTCGACGCATCCCCTCGTCGGTCGTGTCGCAAACTCCGCTGTGGGCGTGCGCATCACTACGTCCGCGTACTTCAGGTTAGCCGCGAACCGCAATCCGCAGGGCAGGAGGGACTCGAACCCCCAACCACCGGTTTTGGAGACCGGGACTCTGGCCAATTGAGCTACTGCCCTTCGCAGTGGCACCGCCTCAGGGCGCGTCAGACCCCTGAGCGACGTCACTAAGTGCTGCAGTCTACGTGTCAAACCACCTCCGCGTCGAACCAAACGCCGTAGCGCGCCCGGCTCGGCTCCGGCCACCGCCGATATCCGGCTGAGATCTTCGCACGCCGTCTGCGACGATGGTGCCTATGAGCACTCGAATCTCCGCCCGGATCGCCGCGATCTCCGAATCCGCGACACTCGCCGTTGACGCCAAGGCGAAGGCGCTGAAGGCCGCGGGCCGCCCGGTCATCGGATTCGGCGCCGGCGAGCCGGACTTCCCGACACCCGACTACATTGTCGAGGCCGCGGTCGAGGCGTGCCGTACGCCCCGTTTCCACAAGTACACGCCCGCGGGCGGGCTGCCCGAGCTCAAGGCCGCGGTCGCGGAGAAGACCAGGCGTGACTCCGGCTTCGAGGCCGACGCGTCCCAGGTGCTCATCACCAACGGCGGCAAGCAGGCGGTGTACGAGGCGTTCGCCGCGCTGCTCGACCCGGGCGATGAGGTGCTGGTCCCGACCCCGTACTGGACGACGTACCCCGAGTCGATCAAGCTGGCCGGCGGCGTACCGGTCGACGTGGTCGCCGACGAGACCACCGGCTACCTCGTGACCGTGGAGCAGCTGGAGGCGGCCCGTACGGACCGGACCAAGGTGCTGCTGTTCGTCTCCCCGTCCAACCCGACCGGCGCGGTCTACAGCCGCGAGCAGGTCGCCGAGATCGGCCGCTGGGCGGCCGAGCACGGCCTGTGGGTGGTCACGGACGAGATCTACGAGCACCTCGTGTACGGCGACGCCGAGTTCTCCTCGATGCCCGTGGTGGTGCCCGAGCTGGCCGACCGCACGCTGATCCTCAACGGCGTCGCCAAGACGTACGCCATGACCGGCTGGCGCGTCGGCTGGATGATCGGCCCCAAGGACGTCGTGAAGGCCGCCACGAACCTCCAGTCGCACGCGACGTCCAATGTCGCGAACGTCTCCCAGGCCGCGGCGCTCGCGGCGGTGAGCGGCGACCTCACGGCCGTCGCGCGGATGCGCGAGGCGTTCGACCGGCGCCGGCAGACCATCGTCCGGATGCTCAACGACATCTCCGGCGTCGTGTGCCCCGAGCCGCAGGGCGCCTTCTACGCCTACCCGTCGGTCAAGCAACTGCTGGGCAAGGAGATCCGCGGCAAGCGCCCGCAGACGTCCGTGGAGCTGGCGGCGTTGATCCTGGAGGAGGCCGAGGTCGCCGTGGTGCCGGGTGAGGCGTTCGGCACGCCCGGCTACTTCCGCCTGTCCTACGCCCTGAGCGACGAGGACCTCGCCGAGGGCGTGGGCCGCATGGGCAAGCTGCTCGCCGAGGCCCACTGAGCGAAACGAGAGGACACGTTTTCGTGAGCCCCTGAGGCGTACGCGAGAAGAGGCCGCCCCGTCATCCGATGACGGGGCGGCCTCTTTCGCGGGTGCCGGGGCGCAAGGGGTGGAGGGCGGCGCGTCCCGGCGCCCCTCAGGTGACGTTCACACTGTCGGCGATACGCGTGATGCTGCCGCCGAGCGACGGACTGACACCGACCCAGACTCCCAGGCCGTGCCGTTCGATCCACATGATCTGGCTGGGCACCGCCGGACCGTCCGAGCGCAGGCCCGGATGGCCGTGCACGCGGAACGCCTTGGCCAGCGGCGGCGCCAGCCCGAGGTCGGACGGCGTCTTGAGCCCGCCGTCGTGGACGAGGCGCACCTCGATCCAGCCGGTGGAACCGCTCCAGCGGCAGGTCTTGGTCTCCTTCGTCCCCGTGTGCTCGGTCGTGCACGGCTTGGCGGTGAGGCCGCGGGGAAGGTAGCCGAGCAACGCCTTGACCGCGCCCAGGTCAGGCCCCTGGTCAGCGGCCGGGCGCTTGGGCCTCTCCGCCGAGGGTGAACCCTTCGATCCGGCACCAGGAGAGCTCGAACGGGCATCCACCGAGGGCGTCGGCGACGCGGACGGCGTGCGGGCCGTCTGCTGTCCGTTCTTCCGTCCGGCCGGACCGTCCGCACCGACGGTCTGTGGGCGGATCGTGTGGTACGCCGGGATCATCCCGGCCGCCACGATCACCCCGGCGGCACCGACGGCGAACGCCGCGCGGCGTCGTACCGTCCGGTGATGGCGGCGCTTGGCGTCCGTAGCGAGCGTCCCCGGCGCGGAGACATCCGTGACATGGTCCGCCATGGCCTGCCGTAGCTCATTTTCCAGATCCATGGTTCACCCCCTTGATACTGCCGTGTTGACGGATGAGCCCATCCGCTCACGCAACCGCGCGAGCCCCCGCGCGGCCTGACTCTTGACCGTGCCGACCGAGCATCCGAGCATCTTGGCCGTGTCGGCCTCCGACATGTCCTCCCAGTAGCGGAGGACGAGCACCGCTCGCTGACGCGGACCGAGGCGGCGCAACTCGTCGATGAGGACGCCCCGGAGCTCGACCGTGGACGTCTCCGACGCCGAGGGGACCTCCGGCGGGCTCGGCATGTGCACCTCACGCAGAACCCGCCATCGTCTCGCCCGGCTCACCGTCAGATTCACGAGGATGCGGCGGACGTACGGCTCCGGATCGGCGTCGGTACTGATCTTGTTCCAGTGCCGGTAGGCCTTTTCCAGCGCCGTCTGCAGGATGTCCTCCGCATCGGACCGCGCGCCGCACAGCAGACTCGCTGTGCGGAGCAATGCGGTACCCCGCTCCGCCACGAACTTGACGAATGACTCGTCATCTCGACGCGCCAATGTGCTCCGTCCGGTGAACGCCACATCGAATGCCGACCGGTCGCGGGTGGCCCGCCGCGCCGGGGCCACCCGCGCCGTGCTCACTGCGTGTGAAGCTGGGAGGCGATGCCCGGCAGCAGCGCGGCCGTCGCCGGGTTGGTGCCGGTGAGCCGGACCGCGTAACCGCTGTCGTCAAGCCACAGCATGCCCTCGTGGGTCGGCGTCTGCCACGCGTTTCCGCCACTCACCGAGACGAACTGACCGGGCATCTTCAGCTCCTGCGCCAGCTCGGCCAGGGTGACCTGCGGCGGAGTCTGGATGCGCTCCACCGTGATGGTGCCGGGCAGGGAGCCGACGAGCTGCTGGGTCCAGACGCACGCCGCGCGGCTCTGGATGGTGATGCTGTGCTCGTGGACGACGCCGAACTTCGCGCCGTTCGGCAGCGTGAACTGCTTGGCCTTGGCCTGCTCGTTCTTGATCACCGCGGGGACCTTGTCGCAGGAGACGGCCTCCGGCAGCGACGGGGCGGCCGGCACCTTCGGCGGGGTCGCGGTCTTGGCCTTCTGCTCGCCGGCAGCGTGGCAGGTGGGCAGCTTGCTCACCGGCAGCTTGGCGAGCTCCTCGGCCGGGAGCACCTTCGGCGCCTTGCCCGGCAACGCGGGCAGGGTCACCGGGGTCGTGGGCGCCTTGGCGACCAGAGCCTCGATCTGCTGCTCCACCTTCGCCCTGGCGGCGGCGAGGGCCTTGCTGCCCTTCGGCAGGTTCGGCACGCAGGTGGGGACCGAAGGCACGGCCGGGGCGGAGGGCAGCTTCGCCTCGGGGGCGTGCTTGGCCACGTCCTTGGCGGCCGCCGGGGCGCTCGGGGCGGGGCTGCTGTTTCCGACGGTCGCGTATGTGACACCGCCCGCGGCGATGGCGCCGGCCGTCGTGGTCACCAGCAGAGCTACCTTGAGCGTCTTCATGGAGTCATGCCCTTTCAGCCTGTGTTGGTTCAGCCTGTGTTGCTCTCGCGCCCCTCATATACGCGTGAGTCCCATGGGGGGTTGCACGCCTCTCAAAAACTTTTTTCCGGGCGGTCCCGCCGCGGTCTCGGCATGGCCCGGACGGGCGGTTCTCGGGGGAGGTGGCATGCGCGGGGTGGGCCATGCGGTTATATCTCCGCATGGAGGCCCGTCCGATCGCCGCGCTGTCAAAGACCCACCTGCATGTGCACTTCACCGGCTCGATGCGGCACACCACGCTCGTGGAGCTCGCCCGCCGGCACAACGTGCACCTGCCCGACGCCCTGGTGGAGGAGTGGCCTCCCCGCCTGCACGCGACGGACGAACGCGGCTGGTTCCGGTTCCAGCGGCTCTATGACATCGCCCGTTCGGTGCTCCAGGACGAGGAGGACGTGCGCCGGCTGGTGCGCGAGACGGCCGAGGACGAGGCCTCGGAGGGCTCGGGCTGGCTGGAGATCCAGGTGGATCCGAGCGGGTACGCCGCGCGGTTCGACGGGCTCACGGCCTTCACCGAACTGGTCCTGGACGCCGTGCGCGAGGCCTCCTCGGCCACCGGCGTGGGCATCGGAGTGATCATCGCGGCGAACCGTACGCGGCATCCCCTCGACGCGCGGACGCTGGCGCGCCTCGCGGTCCAGTACGCCGGGCACGGCGTCGTCGGGTTCGGACTGTCCAACGACGAGCGGCGCGGCCGGGCCTACGACTTCGACGCGGCGTTCCGCATCGCCAAGCGGGGCGGGCTGCTGGCGGCGCCGCACGGCGGGGAGCTGCTGGGTCCGTCGAGCGTACGAGCGTGCCTGGACGCCCTGGGAGCCGACCGGATCGGACACGGGGTCCGCTCGGCCGACGATCCGAGGCTGCTGGAGACGCTGGCGGCGCGCGGCGTGACACTGGAGGTCTGTCCGTCGTCCAACGTCGGCCTGGGGGTCTTCGCGACGCCGTCGGAAGTCCCGGTACGAGAGATCTTCGAGGCGGGGGTGCCGATCGCCCTGGGCGCGGACGACCCGCTGCTGTTCGGTTCACGGCTGACGCGGCAGTACGAGCTGGCGCGGGAGGTGCACGGCTTCACGGACTCGGAGCTGGCCGAGCTGGCCCGCTACTCGATCCGAGGCTCCGCCGCACCGCCCGAACTGCAGAAACGCCTGCTGGACGACGTGGACATGTGGCTGCGCACGCCCCCGGGGCCGAGCTGACGAGGCGGCCCCGCGGAACGCGCGCCCCGGTCACCTCCGGCCGCCCGGTCATCCACAGGCCACCGAAGCTCTTGTCCCCCCGAGCCGAATCGCGGGACGATGAGATTGGGATGGTCCCCCGGGCGGGTGGGCTCCACCCTGAGAGGCGGCGGGGTTCCATCCTGAGAGGCGGCGGAGTTCCATCCTGAGAGGCGGCGCGTGGATCCCACCCCGGAGAAGCTGAGCTCGGGCCTCACCCCGAAGAGGCGGCGTCCGGGGCGGTGAGGTCACGCACGGGATTTTCCCGGCACTCGGCTGAGTGCGCCCTGGCGGTCGGGGCCGTAGTGCTCGATCTCGGCGTCCAGGTCGAGGGGCAGCGTGCGCATCTCCGTGTCGTCGCCGAGCAGCTCGTGCGGCACCAGCCAGGAGACCTCGAACTCCAGGCCGTCCGGGTCCTTGGCGTACAGCGCCTTGGTCGACCCGTGGTCGCTGGCTCCCACCAGGGCGCCCGCCTCGGCGAGGCGGTCGCGGTGCTCCCGCAGGTCGGCGAGGGTCGGGACCTCCCAGGCCAGGTGGTACAGGCCGACGGCCGAGCGGCCGGCGGGCGGTGACGCCGCGGCGTCACCGACGCCGAACAGGCCCAGGTCGTGGTCGTTGTCGGAGTCGGGCGCCCGCAGGAACACGGCGTTCGGCAGGCTCACGATCTCCCGGAAGCCCAGGACATCGCGGTAGAACGCCGCGCTGCGCCGCGCGTCGCGTACGTACAGGACGGCGTGGTTCAAACCCCGGATCGGCATACCCGCTGGAACGCCGTGCTCACCGGCGCGATTCCCGTTTCCGGGCGAATACTTGAGAGTTCAACGAACTCGGTCAGAGGCGTACGCCGACGAAGACCGGTTCGTTGACCAGGGTCACGCCGAACACCGCGTGCACCCCGTCGCGGACCTCGCGGGCGAGGGCCAGCAGGTCCGCCGTACGGGCGCCGTCCGGGTTTGTCAGGGCCAGGGTGTGCTTGGTCGAGATGCGCACCGGGCCGCGGGCGTGTCCCTTGGCGAAACCGGCCTTGTCGATGAGCCAGGCGGCCGAGGTCTTCACGCGTCCGTCGGCCTCCGGGTAGAGCGGGAACGCCACGTCCGGGCCGAGCCGCTCGGCGACCCGCCGCTCCAACTCGGCCACCTGCTCGGAGTCGAGGATCGGGTTGGTGAAGAACGACCCGGCGCTGCGCGTGTCGGGGTCGGTGGCGTCCAGGACCATGCCCTTGCCGCGCCGCAGCGCCAGCACGGCCTCGCGTGCGTCCTTGAGCGGCACGCGGTCGCCGGCGGACACGTCCAGGCGGCGGGCCAGTTCGGCGTAGCGGATCGGCGTGGACGCGTCCGCCGGCTCCAGCGCGAACGTCACCTCCAGCACGACGTGACGGCGGGAGCGCTTGAAGGCGCTGGTGCGATAGCCGAACGCGCAGGCCTCCCGGTCGAGGGTGACGACCTCACCGCGCTCGCGGTCGTACGCGCGGACGGAGACGATCGTCTCGCTGACGTCCTGGCCGTACGCGCCGACGTTCTGGATGGGCGTGGCGCCGAGGCGGCCCGGGATGCCGGACAGGCACTCCACCCCGGCGAGCCCCTCGTCCACGCAGCGGGCGACGAACGGCTCCCACTCCTCACCCGCCTGCGCGCGGACCAGCACGCCGCGCGCGGACGGGGTGATCGTCACTCCGCGGGTGGCGACGTGGACGACCGTGCCGGGGAAGCCCTCGTCGGCCACGACGAGGTTGCTGCCGCCGCCGAGGACGAGGAGGGCCTCGCCCGCCTCGTCGGCGTCGCGTACGGCACCGATCAGCTCGTCATCGGTCGTGGCCTCGACGAAGCGTCGCGCCGGGCCGCCGAGCCGCAGCGTCGTGTAGCCGGAGAGGTTCACCCGCTCGCAGAGAACGGCCATCAGGCCAGGCGCACCGTTGCTTTGGCGCGGGTGAGGACCTTCTCACCGGCCGAGCGGGCGGTCAGCGCGACCACGACGGTGTTGTCCTCGCGCTTCTCCTCGATCTTGCCGGAGATCACGATCTCGGCGCCCTCGTCGTCGGGGACGATGACCATCGAGGAGAACCGGACGCCGTAATCGATCACCGCGCCCGGGTCGCCGGCCCAGTCGGTGACGAACCGGCCGCCCTCGGCCATGGTGAACATCCCGTGCGCGATGACGTCGGGCAGGCCGACGGACCTGGCGAAGTTCTCGTTCCAGTGAATGGGGTTGAAGTCGCCGGACGCCCCGGCGTACCTGACCAGGTCGAGGCGCTTGACCGGGTAGGTGCGCTCCGGGATCTCCTGGCCGACCTCGACGTCGTCGTACTTCACGGTGGCGGTCATGCGTCAGGCCCCCCGCTCGATCAGGACGTTGTGCGACGTGCAGATGTACTCGCCCTCGACCGTCGTGACGACGGTCTGGACGTCGAGGCGCTCGTTGCGGCCGATCGAGCGGATGCCGGAGATCGTCGACTCGGTCACCACCACGTCGCCGGCCCGCAGCGGACGCTGGTACTCGAAGCGCTGCTCGCCGTGGACCACCATCGCGAAGTTCAGGCCCAGCTCGGGGTCGAGCAGCGCGTCGCTGCCGAGGGTGATGACGATCGGGAAGGTCGGCGGCGCGATCACATCGGCGTGGCCCACGGCCTTGGCGGCGTCGCGGTCACGGTAGATCGGGTTCGGATCGCCGATCGCGTCGGCGAACTCCCTGATCTTCACGCGGGAGACCTCGTACGGCTCCGACGGCGGGAAAGCCCGCCCGATGAAGTCGCGGTTCAGCGCCATGCAGTCCATCCCTTCGCGCCGGGTGCGCACCGCCGCCGGTGCCGGTGGGGCGACCGTAACAGAACGTGGTTCAGCCCGCCCCGGCAGATCGCCGGGACGGGCCGGATGAGGTTCGGTGACGCCCGAAGGCGGCGCGGCTCAGCGAGTCTCGCGGTGCGCCTGGTGCTTACGGCAGTTCGGGCAGTACTTCTTCAGCTCCATGCGGTCCGGGTCGTTACGCCGGTTCTTCCGCGTGATGTAGTTGCGGTGCTTGCACTCCTGGCAGGCCAGCGTGATCTTTGGCCGTACGTCGGTGGCAGCCACGAGGGAGTGCCTTCCTTCCAAGGGACAGTGACCTGACAACCCTCACCGGACCGCTCACGTGTGCGGGCGATCGGTGAGGTAGTAGCGGAGGCCGGACTTGAACCGGCGACACAGCGATTATGAGCCGCTTGCTCTGCCTGACTGAGCTACTCCGCCACGAACAAATCCGGGAGGATCGGGGACAGAATACAGGATTCCACACCCGCACCCGGAACAGCCGACATCACGCTCTTGGAGTGAATATCGGCTGGTGGAGCCCCCTTACGGAATCGAACCGTAGACCTTCTCCTTACCATGGAGACGCTCTGCCGACTGAGCTAAGGGGGCGTGCGGCCTTCCGCGCTCCGTAACCATACACGGTCCGCGTCGACGACACGAAATCGATAAGCCGGGATTCAGCGGACCAGGGCGCGGGCGATGACGATCTGCTGGATCTGGCTGGTGCCCTCGTAGATGCGGAAGAGACGGACGTCGCGGTAGAGACGCTCGACGGCCACGCCGCGCATGTAGCCCATCCCGCCGAACACCTGCACGGCACGGTCGGCGATCCGCCCGGCCATCTCCGAGCAGAAGTACTTCGCGCACGAGGGCCCCATCCGGCGGTCCTCGCCCGAGTCGTACGCCTTGGCGGCCTGCAGGACCATCGCGCGGCCCGCGTACAGCTCGGTCTGTGAGTCGGCGAGCAGGCCCTGGATGAGCTGGTGGTCGGCGATCCTCTGCCCGCCCTGCCTCCGCTCCCTGGCGTACGCGACGGTCTCGTCGAGGAGCCGCCTGCTCAGGCCGACGCAGACGGCGGCGATGTGCAGGCGACCGTGGGACAGCGAGGTCATCGCCGTACGGAACCCGGTGCCCTCCTCGCCGACCATCGCCGATGCCGGGACGCGTACGCCGTCGAAGAACACCTCGGCGGTGTGGGCGCCGCGCTGTCCCATCTTCTGGTCCGGCCTCCCCACGGTGAGGCCCTCCGCGCCCGCCTCGACGATGAAGGTCGAGATGCCGTGGCCGCCCTCACCGCCGGTGCGGGCGAACACCATGAACACGTCGGCCTCGGGCGCGTTCGTGATGAAGCGCTTGCTGCCGTCGATCACGTAGTGATCGCCGTCTTTCCGGGCCGTCGTGGTCAGCGTGCTCGGGTCGGAGCCGGCCTCGGCCTCGGTCAGCGCGAACGCGCCGATGGCCGTACCGGCGGCGAGCCGCGGAAGCCACCGTTCCCGCTGCTCGTCGGTCCCGGCCTTGACGATCACTTGCCCGGCGATGCCGTTGCTGGTGCCGAACATCGACCGGAAGGCCGGGCTCGCGTAGCCGAGTTCGAACGCGAGGCGCACCTCCTCGCTCATCGACAGGCCCAGACCCCCGTACGCCTCCGGGAGCGCGTAGCCGAACAGGCCCATGTCGGCGGAGGCCCGGCGCAGGTCGGCCGGGATCCGGTCGGTCTCCTCGATCTCCTCCTCGCGCGGGACCACCCTCTCGCGCACGAAGGAACGGACCGCGTCGAGCACGTCCGCGAAGTCCTGGGCGTCCATGAGGCCTCCGGCCGACCGAATCGGATTCCGAAATTATGTCTGGACTCTACCCAGTCGTCCCTTCCGCAGGTAGCCGCAGGAGCAAGGGACGGTCATGGACTTCACCCGACTGATCGTTTCGGCTCCTGACCTACCCCCGGGTGCCGCCCTCCAGCGTCGGGTAGTCGGTGTAGCCGCGGTGGTCGCCGCCGTAGAAGGTCGCCCGGTCGGCCTCGTTGTAGGGCCCGCCGGCCCTGATGCGCGCGGGCAGGTCCGGGTTGGCGAGCCAGAGCTGGGCGAACGCGACCGCGTCGGCGACGCCCTCGCGGAGAGCCTCCACGCCGTCCTCGGGCCGGGCCGGGGAGGACAGCGCCTCCGGCGTCGGGTGCGGGTTGAGGATCAGCGCGCCCGGCCACTCGGCGCGCAGCGTCCGCGTGAGGGCGCGGTCCCCCAGCTCCATGACGTGCAGGTACGCGATGCCCAGCGGAGCCAGCTCGCGCAGCAGGGCGCGGTAGAGCTCCTCGGAGTCGCTCTCGCTGACGCCGTTGGCCGTACCGCCCGGCGAGACGCGCAGGCCGACGCGCTCGGGACCGACCGCGTCGGCGACCGCCCGCACGACCTCGGCCGCGAAGCGGATCCGGTTCGGGATCGAGCCGCCGTAGGCGTCGGTGCGCCGGTTGCTCCCGTCGGCGAGGAACTGCTGGATCAGGTAGCCGTTGGCGCCGTGCAGCTCCACCCCGTCGAACCCGGCCTCGATCGCGTTGCGCGCCGCGGCCGCGAAGTCCTCGACCGTCCGAGCGACGTCCTCGATCGTCAGCTCCCGCGGCGTCGGGTGGTCGAGCATGCCGTCCGGGGTGAACAGCTTCTCGCCCGAGGGGATCGGCGACGGCCCGACCGGCAGCGCGTCATCGGGATAGAGGTACGGGTGCCCGACCCGGCCGCCGTGCATGATCTGGGCGAAGATCCGGCCGCCCTCGGCGTGCACGGCCCCGGTCACCGCGCGCCACGCCTCCAGCTGGCCCGCGTCGTGCAGTCCCGGGGTCCAGATGTAGCCCTGGCCGATCACGTTCGGCTGGATGCCCTCGGTGATGATCAGCCCGGCCTCGGCGCGCTGCGTGTAGTACTCCACGGTCAGCTCGTTCACCCGGCCCGCGTCCACGGCGCGGCTGCGGGTCATCGGCGACATCACCAGGCGGTTCCGCAGCTCCAGCTTCCCGATTCTCACCGGCTCGAACAGCTCGTTCATGGCTTCCTCACGTTCGATGTCTCAGTCGTACTGGCCGGTCATGAAGGTATGGACGGCCGGATACGGACCGAATCCGTAGGGTTTCGGTATTCGGGCCCGTAATTTGGATGCCGTGCTTCACGGGCGTGACATCGAGCTGGCGCGGCTCTCCCAGCTGATCACCGAGGCGCGCCACCACCGGCGCAGCGGCGCGGCGGTGCTGCGCGGCGAGGCGGGCATCGGCAAGTCGGCGCTGCTCGAATGGGCCGCGAGGGAGGTGACGCACGCCACGCCGGAGACGCACGGCGACATGCGGGTGCTGCGGGTCACCGGCTTCGAGGCCGAGCGCGACATCGCGTTCGCCGGCCTCCTGCAGTTGCTGTGGCCGGTACGCGACCGGATCGACGGGCTGCCGCACGCCCAGGCCGCCGCCCTGCACGGCGCGCTC